>JACRHK010000095.1 GCA_016217625.1 Nitrospirota bacterium | reverse complement strand
CCGACAAACTTCTACCTTGCAGCCGGTCCGCATGCGCCGGAGGAGATCATCCGCTCGGTGGATCGGGGGCTCCTGGTCACGGAGCTCATCGGCTTCGGCGTGAACTTGGTCACCGGTGATTACTCCCGCGGCGCGGCGGGCTTCTGGATCGAGAACGGGGAGATCGCCCACCCGGTCGAGGAGATCACGATCGCCGGCAACCTCAAGGAGATGCTCCGCGACATCGAGATGGTGGGCAGCGACCTGGACCTTCGCGCGGCGGTGGACGCGCCCACGGTGAAGATCGCCCGGATGACCATTGCAGGCCATTAGTGTGGCGTCCCAAACGCATCTTGATCTATCCCGCATCGGGATCGGGCAGGGGGAGCCCTGAACCCTTAGCCTCCGAAGGAGGCGATTATAGATGTCCTCTTCCCTAGGGTGTGTGAAGCAAAACGCGGCCCATCTGAGCACCCTTTGCGGCAAGGGGAGTTCGCATAAGGCCACCCTCATGCCTTCTACGGCTTTGCCCTGCGGGCGCGGGGACCCAGGCGTCTTGTCATCCTCGCGAATATGGGCCGCGTAAAAGGGGTTCCCCTGCCCGACAAAAGTCAAAGGATGATTGGGACACGACATTAGTACCGTTCCAACTTCGCGTATCCCGTTCCCCCCTGTGGTATCCGAGCAACGATCGTGACAGCGGAAAACAACTCAGGACAGCCAAAGAGTTGGAACGGCATGAGCCTCCCCCTCTTCTACTTCTCCTACTTTGCCATCCTGGGGCTCCTGCTCCCGTATTTCAACCTCTATCTGGCGCACCTGGGACTCACAGGCCGGCAGATTGGCCTCCTGCTGGCCCTGCTGCCGGGCATGCGGCTCTTGGCCCCGGTCCTCTGGGGGGTAGCGTCGGACCGGTTCGGGATCCGCCGCGGGATCACCCTCTGGAGCAGCGGCCTGGGGCTCCTGGCATTTGCCGGATTTCTGTGGATAGAGAAATATGCCTGGATGCTCGTGGTCATGGCCCTGTTCTCCAGCTTCTGGGGAGGGGCGCTTCCGCTGGTCGAAGCCACAACCCTGGAGCGGGCGGACCGCGAGGGGGGACACTACGGCCGGATCCGGCTGTGGGGGTCCGTCGGGTTCATCGTCTTCGCCGTCCTGTTCGGCTTCCTGCTGGATGTCGCCCCCATCCGCCTGGTGCTGTACGGCATCCTCGCTTTGCTCTTCCTGAACTTCCTGTCGGCGTGGGGGATCGACCATCCGCGCCCCGTCCCCCATTCGGACCACACGCTCCTTACGCTCCTCCAGCGCCGCGAGGTGGCGCTCTTCCTCTTCTGCGGGTTCCTCATGCAGTTGAGCCACGGGACGTATTACGGCTTCTTCAGCCTCTACCTGGAAGGGCTGGGGTATTCGCACACGGAGATCGGCGCCCTCTGGGTCGTCGGGGTCTTGAGCGAGATCGTGATCCTCTACCGGGCCGGCTGGCTGCAGGACCGCCTGGGGCTTCGGGGCGTCCTGGGTCTGTCGCTCCTGCTGGCCGCGCTCCGGTGGGGGACGACGGGGTTGACCGAAGGGTTTCTCCCGCTTCTTCTGGCCCAGACGCTCCATGCCTTCAGCTTCGGGGCCTTCCATGCCGCGGCCGTGACCTATGCTTACCAGATTTCCCCTCCCCGGTACCGGGCCAGCGGCCAGAGCCTCTACAGCAGCGCGTCGGTCGGCGTGGGCCTCGTCGTGGGCCTCGCGGGCAACGGCCTCCTGTATGAACCCCTGGGTCCTAAAGGGTTGTTCCTCGTGAGCGGCGGCATCGCCCTCGCCGCCGCCCTCCTCATCCCCACCCTCCGCCATGGTCGAAATGCACACGATCGCAACGCGCCATCACGCCAGTAGCAAATACCTCTAAAACTTCACCCTGACCCGGTAGGCGAGCTTCGCCTCTTTCCCCTTGGCCACGGGGAGCTTGAACTCCAGAGTCCGCGCGTCGATTTTTTCATAGGGATGGCTGGCCTGGAGCACTCTCCAATCGAACGCCATCGGCTCCACGACGCGAACGACCACGTCCTCCTCCTTGTGGTTCCGGATCTTGACCTCGAAAGCCACCTCCCGGACGTTGTCTGAGATGACCTCGAAATCGGTCTGGCGGCGCTCGGCCACGACGTCGAAGGCGTTCCCCATCTTGATCCGGACCTTCTCGTCCCTGGGGGTGTGGTCAATCCGGTCCTCGCCCACGAACTGCTGGGCGCCGCTTGCGTCGGCCTTATAGACCCGCACGATCCCCTTGGGGATCGGCATCCCCATCCCGTGGTCCTTCCGGTTCTCAAAGGTGAGGAAGACGCCGACTTTCTGGTCCGACACGACGTGCCCGATCTTGTTCCGGTAGAGCCAACTATCGCCACGGTAGACCAGGTCTTTCCGGACGGGCACGCTCTCGGCCTCCAAAAGCTGGACCTGCTTCTTCTGATTCTGCTTGATCGTCGCGGGACGTTCCAGCGTGTAGAGGTGGTATTCGAAGAACGCCTGCTCCTTGAACGCAGGCGTCTCGGCCCTGGCCGCCTTGGCCGCAAGCAGATCCCTCCCGACCCGGTAGTCTTCTTCCACCTTCTGGACGTCTCCGGCGACAAGCTGGAGCCTGGCGTTCCGGTACGCGGCGCCGCTCGTGTTATCCAGCGTGACCCAACCATTGACGCCGGCATGCTTATCGCCCTTATCGAGGACCAACACGTAGTCCGCCTGCCAGGTGAGCCCGCGCGTGAGGTACGACGTCTCCACCCGCTGGGTCCCGCCCGAACCTTTCAGGAGCCAGACCAGCGTCGGCTTGGCGATAAGGTCATCCGGTACGCGGGTGAGCCGGACCTCTCCCGGAGGATTGATCACAATGCGGTCCCCCATCCTGTAAACAAACCCCTGGTTCGTGCTGAGCAGCGTCGCCTTCCGGACCTCCACCTCTCTGGCGTCTTTATCGTAGCGCGCAAGTTCTACTTCCTTCCCCAACTGTTTCTCCAGGAGCTTCGCGGGGCTCAGGAGATCGTACTCGTAATTTTGCTCCAGGACGGCGAGGTCCCCGTCGAGCGGCTGGATGTGGACGGTCTCGGGCCTGATCTGCGCCGCCACGTCCATGAAGCGGAGCTCGCCGACGCCCCTGGGGACGGGGATCTTCCGCACTTCCCGGACAAGGCCCAGGCCGTTGTTGTAGATCGTCACGGCGACCGATTCCTGGTCGCTCAGCGCGCTTTCAAGGGCCGGCGCGGCCGTGAGCGTTTTCCCTGCGGAGATCTCAAACGATCCGAACACGAGAAGCCCAAGCGCAATGACTGCGCCCCATTTCTTGATGTTCTTCATAACAGCCTCCTTTCGCTCATTCCGCCTCCCCGCAGATGCGCCCTTTACACGCAGACGAACGGGGAGAAGTCCGTGTCTGGTTGTTGAGACACCGGGAGGAGGAAAAAGTTCCCGTGGGGGAATGTGGGATTAGGGATTAGGGGTTGGGAGCTTTGCGGACTTCCAAACGAAAGGTGAGCGTCTCCCGGCCGGCGTCCCGCGTGTCCACCTCAAGGGAGGGGGCAGACATCTTCGGGTCCAGCTCCCGCAGGCGCTGGATCAGATCGGGATAGCGCGCCCGGAGAATGGAGTACTCCAAGACAGGCGCTTCCTGTCCCTCCAAACGATATTCCTTCGCCAGGGCGCGCAGCTCCGGCGCCCTTCGGGGATCTTGACGCACTTTCCCGCCAAGGGCCAGGATGGCCGCTTTCGCTCGTTCGACGAGTGTCGGATCGCTCATGATGATCACGGCAGCAGGCACGGCATCGGGCGGACGGGCGGCTTTCAGCCCGGCCGTGACGGCCGGGGCAGGCGCTTGGGATCGGACTTCAGAAATTTTGTCTCTTTCCATGCGAGGCTCCAACATGCGACCCTTGGCGGCGATTGATGGAGAAGGAGCCGCCGGAGCTTCATCCTTCCGCAGGTCGCCGAGCGCCGGCGCTGCCGGTTTCTCGGCGGGAGGAACCGGAGCCTCACGCAAGACTTTTTTTTCCGCTTTGAGAGTATCCGCCTTCGCCTTTGCCGGTTGAGGGGGAGGCGCGGCCGGCCTCTCCGTCTGGGGCTCGACCCTTATTTGCGATGAAGGAGCTGTCGGAGCAGGAGCTTCGGCAGGGCGCTCCAGCCTGGGGATGATCGGCTCCTCCTGAATCCGGGCTTTATCAAGATACGTCACGGTGCCGATTGTGAGGAGGACCACGGCAGCAGCCGCAAGGGCCGGAGCCCACGATCTCCACCAGGCAGGCCGCGCGCGTTGTCGGCGCGCGTTATCGGCAATCGCCTCCTGGATTTTCCGGGCCAGGCGGGGAGGCGGCTCGGCCTCTTCCATCCGGCGCAGGCCGGTGGAGACCTCACGGAGAAGACTCAGGGTCTCGGCGCAGGCCGCGCACGCCGCCAGGTGGCGGTCGAGTGCCTCCCGCTCCGTGTCGGGCAGCTCCTCTTCCAGATAGAGGGAGAGCTTTTCCCGAATCTCATCGCACGACATGCCGTCCCCCATGCATCGCGCTCCGGCAATAGTCTGCCAGAGCCAGGCGGGCCCGGTGGAGCCGGGACTTCACCGTCCCCAGCTCCATCCTCAGGATGGCCGCGATCTCCTCGTAGGCCAGACCTTGCACCTCGCGGAGGATGACGATCATGCGCGCTTCCTCCGGCAGCCGGCCGAGGCCCTCCTGGAGGATTGCCGCCATCTCCCGCCGCTCGTGGAGGGTTTCCGGCGAGGGGGCGGGATCGGCCACTTCCAGGGGCCTGCCTCCGTCCTGCGGCGGGTCATCCAGCGAGAGCGCCCGCTTGAGCGGCCGGCGGTTGAGATCGCGCAGCCGGTTGAGGCCGCGGCGGACGGCAATCTGGTGAAGCCAGGTGGGAAAGGCCGCCTCCTCCCGGAACTGCCGGATCTGTTCATAGGCCGCGACAAAGACCTCCTGCGTCAGATCCTCGGCCTCGGCCGCGTCCCCCAGCATCCGCAAGGCCAGGTTATAGATCCGCTTCTGGTGGCGGAGGATGAGCGGGGTGAAGGACTCCGCGTCTCCCGCCTGCGCCCCGCGCACCCACGCCCGATCGGGATCTTCTGGCATCTCCGCCTCTAGTTAGACACCCGCGCGACTTGCAAGTTCCCGTGACTATTGACTATCGACTATTATCTCATTGACTTATTGACTTATTGACTTTGAACTTGTTGACTCATTGACTCAGTAACTTATTGACATATTGACCTATTGACCTATTGACTTATTAACTTATCGACTTCCCCCCAACACCTTCGTGATCTCATCCTGCTCATAGCAGGGAAGGGGTTGGACGGCGCCTTCTTTGATCATCCGGATTCCTTCCTCCGGGGCGACAACTCTGCCGATCTGCGCGGCGGCGATCCCATGACTTGTCAGATGGGCGCAGATCTGTTGCGCCTCTTCGGCGGGGACGGAGAGGAGCAGCGCGCCCGAAGCGATCACCCCTAGGGGATCGAGGCCGAACTCCCGGCACAGTGTGGACGTCTCAGGGAGGATGGGGATTGCCGCATGCTCCACGAGAAGGCCTACGCTGGCCGCCTGGGCCAGCTCATGGAGTCCCGTGGCCAGGCCCCCTTCCGTGGGGTCATGCATGGCGTGGACGGTCCCCGCTTCAAGGGCCAGCCGGGCATCCCGGAGAATGCTGAGCCCGGGTTCGTACAGCAGGCGCTTGCACCGGTCGAGGAAGGGGGCCCCGAATTTCTGCAGAAGGCGGTCGGAGCACTCGCGGGCCAAAATGGTGGCGCCCTCAATCGCGATCCCTTTGGTGAGGATCAGGGCATCGCCGACGCGGGCGCCTGCCGTCGTGATGAGACGGTCACGCGGGACCTCGCCCAGCATCTGGCCGACGACGATCGGCCGATCGATCCCGTGGGTGACCTCCGTATGGCCGCCGCAGTAGGCGATGTCCAGTTCGCGGCAGGCCTGGGCAAGCTGGGCGAAGATCTCCTCGGCCATCTCCTCCGTGGCCTTCCCTGCCGGAAGCAACACGGTGGCGAGGAACCAGCGCGGGATCCCTCCCATCGTGGCGATGTCGTTGGCATTGATCTGGATGGCATAGCGGCCGATGGCGTCGGTGACGAAGGTGATGGGGTCGGTCTTGGCGAGGAGATAGGTGGGGCCGAAGTCCAACACGGCGGCGTCTTCCCCCACGCGGGCGCCGACGACCACCCGGCCGCCCTCCGTGGTGTACCGCTTGAGCAGGCGGTCGAGTTGGGAGAGCTTGAGCTTGCCCAGGGGGAGCAGCCTGCCCATGAGAGGTTCCTACGACTTGGTCTTCTTTACGATCTCGGCGTACTGCTTATTGAAGTCCGGGTCCTTGCGCGCAAGGTAGATTTGGAGTGTGCGTATCTGCATCTTAAGATCATGGACCTCGCGCAGCAGGGTTTGCTCACGGGACTGCGCCTCCTCCCCCGTGAGCTGGAGGCCCTGCTCCAGGATCTTGATCCGCTCCTCCAGCTCAACCAGCGACTTCATCACACCTTTTCCGTATGCGCGAAGGGGCTCGGCTCCGCCTCCTGGACAAACCGCGCCTCCAGCCGCTTCATGATCTTGGGCATGGTCGTATACTCCATGTCCTCCATCGGGAGGCGGTGCGGCTGGAAGGGGCCGTGTCTGCGCATGTAGTCGGCGATGACATTGGCCTGGCGCCGCGCCTCGTCGAAGGCGAGGTCATCGAACATGTCCCTGGGGCCGATCAGTCGGCCCTCCGCGATCTGGAACCCGGCGGCGATGACCCTTGGCGGCCCGTCGAACCGGCTTGGCGTGGCCTGGGCAAAAGATGTAGGCATCAACGGGCCGTGGTGGGAGCCGCGCATCCAGCCCTCTACCAGGTGCGGGAAGGCGAACGGCTCAAGCACTTCTCCGACAGCGGGGAAGCCCGACTGGCAACGGACAACGAGCACCGGATCGTCCTTCCCCACGTAAGCCCCCGCGATGAGCGAGAGCTTCTGAGTCGAAGGAACGGCCCCGATCTCCCCGTCCTTTGTCCGGTAGATGGCCTTGATCATATAGCGCCCCGTCGTCCCGATGAACGCCAGGATCTCGTACATCTCCGAAGGGCAGGCGAGCGTGATCTTCTTGTTCTCATGGATGTCCAGGACTTCGAACTGGAACCCATCGCACATGTTGGGGTCTATGACCAGGCCTGCCGTGTTAAAGGGGTCGCCGAACATCTTAAAGAGAGGGAGGTTCCAGGCGCCGGGCGAGGTCTTGTCGGCCATGAAGACGATAACGGGCTCGCTCTTGCGCTCCGTGAACTCCATCTCGGCCACGCCGGGGCCCATGCCTTTGATGTTGCCGCTGAAGGCGTCGGAGAGCAGGTCCTGCCCCGCGCCGTAGAGCTTCATCTTCTTCGCCACGTCGGTGCACGCAAGAAATGTGTCCCAGGCGAGCTTGTGGACCGCCTCGGCCTCCGTCCCCTTCCGGTGGGTCATGATGAACTCCAGGTCGTCCCCGCACCGCATGACGCGGAAATCGATGAGAAGCCCCCGCTTGGCCGCCTGGCCCAGGTGCTCCCGCGCGGTTTCCATCAACTCGTCGGGCAGGCTGCTATGCCCCACGTACCCACCCACATCGGCTTTAATGACGCTCAGCGTGATCTTTCCGTCGGACATGACATCATCTCCTTTGCTATGGGATCAGGTTGCCCTCTCGCGGAGAAAGTTGTTGTCACTCAAGGATCCAAGAGTAAGGTCCAGCCCGCTCACCTCGACAATCCGCCACGCGCGACGCTCCTTGACCAAACGAACAACGGCCTTGACAGGCTCCCGATCCGACCCCTGCAAGTACCCCTCCATCCCGCTCATCGTGGCCCGGATCCGGAGGTGAAGAGAGGCTGTCGCCTGTTCGCCCTGAACCGTCACGGTAGGACGGTCCATTTCAACCCGGAACCCCTCAAACCGTTCAAACAGGCGCTGGAGGAGGGCTTTCGCGGTCAGGTAGGTGAACCCGTACTCATCGCGATAGTGGTAGGAGACCTGTCGCATGCAGCGGTCCAGATCCCGCGCTTCTATCCCCCTGCGCCCCTCGTCCACCACCCGCAGGATCCGCGCCTCTTCCGACTCTGACCACCACGTCCAAAGGACGAAGGCCAGCCCAAGGAGGGCGACTCCCACTCCCAAGGCCTTGCGCGAGAGCCTCACGGTGCGATCCCAAGCATGGGTGGTGAAACAAGTTTACCCCGTTAGAAAGCCCCCCATTTATGGCGGGGATGGTATAAATGGAAATCTTCATTCCTTATTGAGGGCGGGGTTCAAAGCCGCGCCCTTTCTAACGGGGTTTACTATAGCACCGACGGCCCGGGAAGTCAAAGGGAGAACTCCGCGCCGGAAGAGGAGATCTGGGCCATTTCACAAATGAAATCAGGCAAAAAATAGGGAAGGGATCGCGGGGTGCTTAGGCCACGATTTCCGTCCCGATCCCCTCGCGGGTGAAGATCTCGAGCAGGAGCGCATGCGGGATGCGGCCGTCGATGATGTGTGTCTTGCCCACGCCTCCCGCCAGGGCCGTGAAGCAGGCCTCGACCTTAGGGATCATCCCGCCCTGGATGACCTTCTTCGCAATGAGCCGCTTGGCCTGCGCCCT
The DNA here is from genome assembly GCA_016217625.1 of Nitrospirota bacterium. Classification (GTDB taxonomy): domain Bacteria; phylum Nitrospirota; class RBG-16-64-22; order JACRHK01; family JACRHK01; genus JACRHK01. The sequence goes on along the minus strand of JACRHK010000095.1, from coordinate 4,388 downwards.
GGTGAGCGTGGGGAGGATCTGCTTGTTGGTGTCCAGTACGCCGCTCACGTCGGTCAAGAGGACGAGCTTCTCCGCCCGGAGCGCCGCCGCGAGATGGCCCGCCACTTTATCGGCATTGATGTTGTATGTCTCCCCCTGCCGCCCGACCCCTACGGGCGCGATGACGGGAATGAAGCGGCTGGCCTCCAGCGTCCGGAGGATCTGGGGATCCACCGCCTCCACGTCCCCCACCTGGCCCAGGTCAACCTCCTCCTTTGCCCCTTGCTGCCCCCGCTGCTTGAGGGTGAGCTTTCTGGCCTGGATGAGCCCCCCATCCTTCCCCGTGAGGCCGACGGCCCGGCCGCCGTGGCGGTTAAAGAGGGTGACGATCTCCTTGTTGACTTTCCCTCCCAGGACCATCTCCACGATGTCCATGGTCTCCCGATCCGTCACCCGGACTCCCGAGACGAACTCCGGACGCTTCCCCATCCGCTCCATGACCCTCCCGATCTGCGGACCGCCTCCGTGGACGACGATGGGGTTGACGCCGACGAATTTTAAGAGAATGACGTCCAGGGCAAACCCCTCCTTCAGCGCCTCGTCCACCATCGCGTGCCCCCCGTACTTGATCACCACCGTCTTGCCGAAGAAGGTGCGGATGTAGGGCAGGGCGTCAATCAGCGTCTGTGCTTTGCCGATCAGGTTCTGCATGGGCTCCTCTCAGGAAATGCGGAATGCTGAATGCTGAATGGGAAGTGCGGAAAAAAGAAACGGCCATGTTTCGCATTCCGCATTTCGCATTTCGCATTTCGCATTACAAAATGTACCTGCTCAAGTCCTCGCTCTTGACGATCTCCTCCAGCGTCTTGCGGACCATGGGAGCGTCGATCGTCAGGTCGGTCCCTCGCGCATCGGGCGCGTGGAAGGAGATTTCCTCCAGGAGCTTTTCCATGACGGTGTGCAGCCGCCGGGCGCCGATGTTCTCCGTCCGCTCGTTGACGAGAGCGGCCAGCCGGGCGATCTCCTCGACGGCATCGGGGGTGAAGGAGATCTTCACGCCTTCGGTCTCCAGGAGCGCCGCGTACTGGAGGGTCAGCGCGTTGCGGGGCTCGGTGAGGATCCGGACGAACTCCTCCTTCCCCAGCGGGTCCAGCTCCACCCGGATGGGGAATCGGCCCTGCATCTCGGGAATGAGATCAGAGGGCTTGGACACATGAAACGCCCCGGCGGCAATGAACAGGATGTGGTCGGTGCGGACCGGTCCGTGCTTGGTCGTCACCGTCGTCCCCTCCACGATGGGGAGGAGATCGCGCTGAACACCCTGGCGTGAGACATCCGGCCCGTGGCCGGATTCCCTCCCGGCGACCTTGTCTATCTCATCAATGAAGACGATGCCGCTCTGCTCCACCCGGCGGACGGCCTCCCTGACGACCTTGTCCATGTCGATCATCCTGCCGGCTTCTTCCTGGACGAGGAGCTTGCGGGCGTCGGCTACCTGTACGCGCTTACGCTTGGATTTGTCGGGAAGAAAGCTCCCCAGCATCTCCTTGAGATTGATCTCCAGCTCCTCGATCCCCACGTTGGAGATGACCCCCAGCGGCATCAGCTTCTCCCGCACCTCGATCTCCACGTAACGGGCATCAAGCTTCCCGGCGCGGAGCTGCTGCCTGAACTTCTCCCGCGAGCGGCGATAGCTTTCCTCCGCCTCTTCTGAGGGCGCTTCAGGTTCCGCTCCCCGCCTGCCGGGCCGGGACGGCAGGAGGAGGTCAAGCAGGCGCTCCTCGGCCGCCTCCTCGGCCCGCTCGCGGACGAGATCTTCCTGCTCGGTCTTCACCAGTTGGACGGCCTGCTCCGTGAGATCGCGGATGATGGAGTCCACATCGCGCCCCACATAGCCCACCTCCGTGAACTTGGAGGCCTCCACCTTGATGAAAGGGGCCTGGGCAAGCCGGGCCAGACGCCGGGCAATCTCGGTTTTCCCCACCCCCGTGGGGCCGATCATGATGATATTCTTGGGCAGCACCTCGTCCCGGAGGTCCTCGCTCAATTGCTGACGCCGCCAGCGCGTGCGAAGGGCGAGGGCAACGGCCCGCTTCGCCTTGCCTTGGCCGATGATATACTTGTCCAGCTCCGCGACAATCTCTCTGGGTGTCAGCGGCTTCATCTTGAGATCTCAAGGCAAAAGTTAAATTGCAAAGAGCAAAGTGCAAATTTTTCATTTTGCATTTTACATGCTGCCTTTTGCATTCCGCATTCCGCATTCCGCTTAATCACAGTTCCTCCACCACAATCTGGTCATTGGTGTAAATGCAGATCCGGCTCGCGATCCGCAGCGCCTCCTCCACCACCTCCCGCGCGGAGAGGCTCGTATGGGCAAGCAGCGCCTGGGCCGCCGCCTGGGCATAGGGGCCACCCGAGCCGATGGCCGCGACCCCCTCCTCCGGCTCGATGACGTCGCCGGTGCCGGAGAGGACGAAGAGGTGCTCGGCATCGGCCACGATGAGCAGGGCCTCCAGGCGGCGGAGCACCCGGTCCGTCCGCCAATCCTTGGCCAGCTCCACGGCGGCCCGGGTAAGGTTCCCACGATATTCCTGGAGTTTCCCCTCGAACTTCTCGAACAGCGTGAAAGCATCGGCCGTCGCGCCGGCAAACCCCGCCAGGATCCGGTCCTCATAGAGGCGGCGGATCTTCCGGGCATTGTGCTTCATCACGGTCGTGCCCACGGTCACCTGGCCGTCGCCGCCCAGCGCCACCCGGCCGTCGCGTCGCACGGCGAGGATGGTCGTGGCGTGGAAGGGCGAGGTTGAGTGTCTTTGATCCTCCATCCTCTATCCTCCATCCTCCATCGTCTCCCCCTTCGCCCGTGGATGCGCGGCGTCGTAGACGGCCATCAGGCGATCCAGGTTCAGGTGCGTATATTGTTGCGTCGTGGACAGGGAAGCGTGACCCAGCAGCTCTTGGATGGCCCTGAGGTCGGCCCCCGCCTCCAGCATGTGCGTGGCGAACGTGTGCCGGAGGGCATGGGGGTGCACCTCCTGGGGAAGCTGCGCGCGCCGGCCATACCGGTGGACCACGCGGCGGATCGTCCGGTCGGTGAGCCGTCCGCCCGAAGGGTTTCGGAAGAGAGGCCCGCGCGCCTCCGAACTGCCGGCCAGATAATGGGCCAGCGCCTCGCTCGCTTTCCGCCCGATGGGTACAATGCGCTCCTTGTTCCCCTTCCCCCAGACCCGCACAGATCCCTCTTCAAGGCTCAGATGCTCCCGGTTCAGACCGGCCAGCTCGCTGACCCGGAGCCCCGCACCATAGAGCATCTCCAGAATGGCCCGATCCCGGCGGGCGCGCGCAGCATCACCCTCGGGCGCGGTCACCAGACGGAAGGCCTCATCCACCGTGAGGAAGCGAGGAAGCTGCCGGGACTGCTTCGGCGTGGGGACCAGACTGGCCGGGTTTTCCTCGCGCACGCCTTCCCGGCTCAAATAACGGTAGAAGGAGCGGAGGGTGGCCAGCTTCCGGGCTATGGAGGTCCGTTGCAGACCGATCCGATGGAGGTGGCCCACAAACGCGCGGATCTCCAGGAGGACCGCCGATTCCGGAGCGGCGCCCGGACAAGCCCCTTCCAGATACGCCCGGAAGTCCTCCAGGTCCCGCTGGTACCCCCGGAGTGTGTGGGGCGACGCCCGCCGCTCCCCCCGCAGGTGCTCCAGGAACGACTCAATGGCTATAGGCATAGACGCCTTCCGCCTCCATCCAATCCTCCAGGGCCCGCCGCGCCCGCTCCACGATCTTGTGGCGCTTGGCCTCCTTGTGGCGCACCGGCTGGGGAAGCGGAGGGAGGAGGCCGAAATTGATGTTCATCGGCTGAAAGTCCTTGGCGTCGGCCGTGGTGACATAACGAAGGATCGCCCCCAGCGCCGTCGTGGCGGGCGGCGTGCAGGGCAACTCTCCCGCCGCTAGGCGGGCCGCATTCACGCCGGCCAGCAGCCCCGTGGCCGCCGACTCCACGTACCCCTCCACGCCCGTGATCTGCCCGGCCAGGAACAGGTCGCCCCGCTTCTTGCATTGAAGCGTCGGCTTGAGCGCCATCGGCGCGTTGACATACGTGTTCCGGTGCAGGCTCCCGTAGCGGACGAACTCCGCCCGCTCCAGCCCAGGGATGAGGCGGAAGACCCGCTGCTGCTCCGGCCATTTGAGCTTCGACTGGAAGCCGACCAGGTTGTAAAGGCTCGCGGCGGCGTTGTCCTGCCGGAGCTGCACGACGGCATGGGGGATTCGCCCCGTCCGCGGATCGGGCAGCCCCACCGGTTTCATGGGGCCGAAGCGCAGGGTCTCTTTCCCCCGCGCGGCCATCTCTTCAATCGGCAGGCACCCCTCGAAGAAAATCGCCCGCTCGAACGGGTGATACGGCGCCT
>JACRHK010000004.1 GCA_016217625.1 Nitrospirota bacterium | reverse complement strand
TGGTACGCCGGGGAGACCTTTTCCGTCGCTGTCGGTCAGGGCTACGTTCTGACTACGCCCCTGCAGCTCGCCGTGATGACCAGCGCCGTGGCCAATGGCGGCACCCTCTACCAACCCCGTCTCCTCCGCTTCGTGACGGGGAAACACCAGAACCCCACCACCGAGTACCTCCCCCGGGAGATCCCGCAATCCCCCCTCGCGCCTGAGACGCTGGCGTTCCTCCGCGAGGCCCTGGTGGGGGTCGTCGCGCAGCCGGGAGGAACCGGCGGCGCCGCCCGCTCTCCGGCCGTGACCATCGGGGGAAAGACCGGGACGGCCCAGGTGGTGGCCCTGGGGGCCAAGCGGCGGGAGGGAGGGAAGAAGATCGGGGATCACGCCTGGTTCGCCGCCTTCGCCCCGGCCGAGAACCCGCAAATCGCCGTCGTGGTCCTGGTGGAGCACGGCGGGCACGGCGGCGCCGCGGCCGCCCCAAAGGCCAAACGGGTCATCGAGGAATACATCCGCCATGCTCGATCGTAGGCTCCTCCTGCACTTCGACTGGGTCCTGCTGCTGCTGACGCTGGCCATCACCGGCATCGGGCTGCTGACCCTCTACAGCGCCGGGGCGCACGGCAGCGTGGGGGAGTCGAAAATGTACCTCAAGCAGATCCTGTGGTTGGGCGGAGCCCTCGTCGTCTTGCTGCTCACCGTGGCCATGGACTATCAGACACTGGGGCGGTATGCGTACCTCTTTTACGCGGGCGCCTTCTTGCTCTTGCTCGCCGTCCTGTTCGTCGGACGCGCGGGCCTCGGCGCCCAACGGTGGCTGAGCCTGGGCCCCCTGTCCCTGCAACCCTCCGAGCTCGCCAAGGTGGCCGTGCTCTTCCTCCTGGCCCGCCTGCTTTCCCTGGGTCCGGTCGGGGATCTGCGCCTGCGGGACCTGATCCGGCCGGCCCTGTTCGTGCTGCTGCCGGCAGGGCTCATCCTGAAACAGCCCGACCTCGGCAGCGCCCTCATGCTCCTGTGCGTGAGCGGGACGCTGATCGTCGTCTCCGGTGTGCGGCGATCAACGCTCGCGGCGTTGATCGGGGGCGGCCTCGTGGTGCTCCCACCGACGGCCTACCTAGTGTGGGGGATGCTGAAGGGGTACCAGAAGAATCGAATCCTGGCCTTCCTGGATCCGGACGTCGACCCGCTGGGGATCGGGTACCACCTGACCCAGTCGAAGATCGCCGTCGGCTCAGGCCAGATCCTCGGAAAGGGGTACCTCAGCGGCACGCAAGGCCAGCTCGCCTTCCTCCCGGAGCGCCACACCGATTTCATCTTCGCCGTTTTCGCCGAGGAGTGGGGGTTCCTCGGCGGGGTGGTGCTCCTGGGCCTCTACCTGTTGCTGATCCTCTGGGGCGTGGAGATCGCCCGCCAGGCCAAGGATCGGTTCGGCTGCTTACTAGCCAGCGGGGTGGTCGCTATGCTATCCTTTTACGTACTGGTCAACATCGGGATGACCGTGGGGCTGCTGCCGGTTGTAGGGATTCCCCTCCCCCTGATGAGTTACGGGGGGTCGGCCCTGGTTGCCACTTACCTGGCCGTCGGCCTCTTGATGAATGTCCGGATGCGGCGGTTTCACCTGTTTCACTAGTGGTCCGATGTCCGAAGTCCCTGCCTGTCCGGCAGGCAGGCAATGTCCGATGTCAAAAGACTTTGGACCTTGGACTTTGGACCTTGGACTTTGGACATGAAAGCGATCGATCTCGAAAAGTTGCTTCCCTACGTGAGCAAGCCCTCCCGCTACCTTGGGCGAGAGGTGAATGCCGTCCGGAAAGATCCGTCCGCCGTGCGCACCACCGTCGCCCTGGCCTTCCCCGACACTTACGAGATCGGGATGTCGCACTTGGGGCTCCAGATCCTCTACCGGACGCTGAACGATCGGCCCGACACGGCGGCTGAGCGGGTCTTCGCCCCCTGGCTCGACATGGAGGCCCAGCTCCGCAAACGGGGCTGGCCGCTCCACAGCCTGGAGTCCGGCCGTCCGCTCCACGCCTTCGACCTGGTCGGCTTCTCGCTCCAGTACGAGCTCTCCTACACGAACCTCCTGAACATGCTCGATCTGGGCGGCATCCCCCTTCACAGCGACGAGCGGGGGGAGCGTGATCCCCTGGTCCTTGCCGGCGGCCCCGGCGCCTTCAACCCCGAGCCGCTGGCCGACTTCCTGGACGCCGTCCTCCTGGGCGACGGGGAGGAAGCCGTCCATGAGATCGTCGAGACGCATCAGGCCTGGAAGGGGAGCGGATCGTCGCGCGCGGCGCTGCTCCGGGCGCTCGCGCGCATCCCGGGCGTCTATGTCCCCTCCCTGGTCCGTGTGGACGATCATCCGGACGGCCGGATTCGCGCCCTCGCGGGTCTGAACGGCCGGCCGGCCCGGATCAAGAAGCGGGTCGTTCTCGATCTCGATCGGTCCCCCTACCCCAAAGCGCCTGTGATTCCCTATATGCAGATCGTCCACGACCGATCCGTCATCGAGGTGGCGCGGGGCTGCCCCTGGTGGTGCCGGTTCTGCCAGGCGGGCGTCCTCTATGCGCCGCTCAGGGAGCGGAGCCCGGAGAAGATCCTCGAACTGGCGGAGCGCGCGATCCGGAACACAGGGCACGAGGAGATCTCCCTGGCGTCGCTGAGCACAGGCGACTATGGCGGCTTCTCCTCTCTGGTCGGCCGCGTCATGGCCCGTTACGGCCACGAGCGGATTTCCGTCTCTCTTCCCTCCCTCCGGGTGAATACCGTGACCCCCGAGGTGATGGAGGCGATCCGGACCGTCCGGAAGACCGGTTTCACCATCGCCCCGGAAGCCGCCACGCCCCGGCTCCGCGCTGTCATCAGCAAGGGGCTTGATGAAGGAGAGGTGGAAGAGACGGTCTGGCACATCTTCGCCGAGGGATGGGACACCGTGAAGCTCTACTTCATGGTGGGGCTCCCCACCGAGACGCAGGAAGACGTGGAAGGGATCGCGCGGATGGCTCGCCGGGTTCAGGAGATCGGGCGCAAGGCCGGCGGCCGCGGCAAGCAGGTCAACGTGGGCGTGTCCACGTTCGTCCCTAAACCTCACACTCCCTTCCAATGGATCGGCCAGATCCCCTTGGAGGAGGTCCGCGCCCGCCAGGGATTTCTGCGCCGGGCACTCCGCCGGCCCGGCCTCTTCTACAAGGGGCACGACCCGGAGGTGAGCTTTCTGGAGGCCGTCTTCTCCCGCGGAGATCGCCGGCTCGGACCCGCGATTGAGCAAGCCTGGCGGGAAGGCGCCCGCTTCGACGGCTGGAGCGAATGCTTCGACCTGGCGCGCTGGCTCCGGGCGTTTGAATCGGCGGGGCTGGATCCGTCGTACTACGCCCATCGGACGATCCCCCGCGAGGAGGTTCTCCCCTGGGACCACCTCGACAGCGGGGTGACCAAGCGGTTCCTCCTCAAGGAGCTGGACAAAGCCCTTTCGCTTGAGGAGTCGCTCGACTGCCGGGACGGCGCCTGCATCCAGTGCGGAGCAGCCAAGCGCTGGGTGGGGTGCGACCCCCGCACGGGCGTCCTGGGGAACCCCGAAGGGAACCCGCCCCGACAGCCATCGGGGCGGGAGGGAGCCACTGCGCCCACGAAGCCGATCGCTCCCCCGGCGGTCCACCCGGCCGTGGTCCGGATCCGCTGCGCGTACACGAAACTCGGACCCTTGCGCTTCCTCTCCCATCTGGAGTTGAAGACCGTCCTCCTGCGGGCGCTCAGCCGGGCCGCCGTCCCCGTCGCCTACACGGCGGGGTTCAACCCGCACCCGAAAGTCGCCTTCGGACCGGCCCTGCCGGTCGGGGTCGAGGGCGCGGCCGAGCAGATGGACGTCGAGTGCTGGAAGAGTCCGGGACCACCGGAGGACCTGGTCGCGCGCCTGAACCGCACCCTGCCGGAAGGGGTGCAATTCTTCGAAGCCCGCTTCCTCCCGCTCCATGCGCCCTCCCTCTCCCAGGTCCTCCGCCGCCACCACTACACCGTGACGCTCCCTGATGATCTGGCTGGAGGGGTGTCCGGACTGGGGGAGGCGGTGGCGGCGCTGCTCGCCCGTCCCTCCATCCCTGTGCGCCGCCTCACGGAGAAAGGAGAACAGGCGATCGAACTCCGCCCCTTCCTCGTCTCCCTTGAGGTGCGGGAATCCGACCCCTGCACCCTCGCTGTGACGCTTCAGGACTATGAGGGGCGATCCGCCCGCGTGGCAGAGGTCCTGCAGGCGCTGCTGAACCGCTCGCCGGAAGAGGTCCTGGCCTGCCGCATCCGCCGGGAGCTCTCTGACGAGGGAGCGGAGCATATGGATAATAGCCGGATCCCGGCTCTTCACCTCACGGGGTCAGGGTAAACCCCGTACCACGCTCACGCGTGGTACGGGGACTGCGCGGGCGGGGCTTTCTGGCGTGGTACGGGGTAAAATGGAAAAGAGCCGTTATCAATGATCAATACAAAACGTCATTGCGAATTGCTAATTTTGCAATGCTAATTTTGCATTGCTCCTGCGCTTGTGAGGAGGAGTAAGCCATGGCCACGGAGATTCTCATCAACGCCGGTCGGGAGGAGACCCGCGTCGCGCTTTTGGAAAACAGCCTCGTCACCGAGATCTACATCGACCGGCGGAAGGGGCGGGGAATCGCCGGGAACGTCTACAAGGGGCGGGTGGTAAAGGTCCTGCCGGGGATGCAGGCGGCCTTCGTCGACATCGGGATGGAGAAGGCGGCCTTCCTCTACGTCGCCGACATCTACAACACCGTGGAGGAATACGCCCGGCT
>JACRHK010000087.1 GCA_016217625.1 Nitrospirota bacterium | reverse complement strand
TGATAAGCCAATTGATAGACTCTCAGGTCTTTGTACCCTCGATATCCCATTCGACCCCTTGTATGCTGCCTACTCCCTACTGCTTACTGCTTACTAAACTCCCTCAGCGCCTCCACCTTCCCCAGGGCGGCCCCGCTGTCAATCGCCTGCCGGGCGCGCGCGATTCCTTCCCCCAGGTCCGCCGCCTTTTCGCCCGCCACGATGGCCGCCGCCGCGTTGAGCACCACGACATCCCGTTTCGCTCCGTGGAGCTTCCCTTCCAGGATCTCACGAAAAATGCGGGCATTCTCCTCTACGGTCCCACCCCGGAGTTCCTCGGGGCGACAGGGAGTTAACCCGTACGCCTCCGGCCGGATGACGGCAAGGCTCACGCGCCCCTCCAGTAACTCGGCGACATCCGTCGGCCCGGACAGGGTGATTTCATCCAGACCGTCCGACCCGTGGACGACAAAACCCCTTCGGACTCCGAGATCGGCCAAAACACAAGCTATAGGTTCCACCCAGTGTTTATCGAACACTCCCAGCACCTGGGCGGAAGCCCCGGCCGGATTGGAGAGAGGGCCCAGGAGGTTGAAGAGGGTCCGGATCCCCAGCTCCCGTCGCGGGGCGGCCGCATGTTTCATCGCCGGGTGGAAGCGGGGAGCGAACAGGAAGGCGATTCCCACCGTGTTGAGGCACCGCTCCACCTCGGCCGGCTCAAGATCCAGGGGGACCCCCAGGGCCTCCAACACATCGGCGCTCCCGCACCGGCTGGAGACCGAGCGGTTCCCGTGCTTGGCCACGGTGACGCCGGCCCCCGCCGCCACGAGGGCCGCGGCCGTCGAGATGTTGAACGTCTGCGCGCCGTCCCCTCCCGTCCCGCACGTGTCGACGACCCGTGAGTCCCTGGGTTGTATTCGGGTCGCATGCTCCCGCATGACGCGCGCGGCTGCGACAATCTCTTCGACGGTCTCCCCCTTCATCCGAAGCGCGACAAGGAGCGCGCCGATCTGCGCGGGCGTAGCCTCTCCCCGGAGGATCGCCTCCATCGCCCCCCGCATCTCGCTTCCGGTCAGGTCCTTGCCCTGGACCGCCTTGCCGATGGCCTCCTGGATCACTTCAGCGAATCTCCCTCATTTCCCGTAGGGCAGGCCTCCGTGCCTACCATATTGTTTCGTTTCGGTAGGGCAGGTCACCGCGCCTGCCCTTGGCGGGGACAGAGCCCCACCCTACGAAGAACCGGCGGCCACAGCGGGCCGCCCTGCAAGCTCCAAAAAATTCCTGAGGAGATCTTTCCCAACACGCGTGAGGATCGATTCGGGATGGAACTGGACCCCCTCTACGAGATGGTCCTTATGGCGGAGGCCCATGATCTCCCCCTCTACGGTCCAAGCAGAGACCTCCAGACAGACGGGAAGCGTCTCCCGCCGGACGATGAGGGAGTGGTAGCGGGTCGCTTCAAAGGGGTTGGGGAGGCCCCGGTAGATCGTCCGGCCGTCATGATGGATCAGCGAAGTCTTCCCGTGCATGAGGCGGTCCGCACGAACGACCTCCCCCCCGAAGGCCTGGCCGATGGCCTGGTGCCCCAGACAGACGCCCAGGATGGAGACCGTTCCAGAGAAAGACCGGATCACGTCCAGCGAGACGCCCGCTTCATTCGGCGTGCACGGGCCGGGAGAGATGACGATCCGTTCAGGCCGGAGCGCGGCGATCTCTTCCACAGTCACCTTGTCGTTCCGAAAGACCCGGACCTCTTCCCCCAGCTCGCCCAGATACTGGACCAGATTGTAGGTAAAGGAGTCGTAGTTATCGATGATGAGAAGCATGTCCGATGTCCAAAGTCCAAGGTCCGATGTCAGATCATGAATTTTTGTTCCTACTCTTCCTTCCTTAGGTAACGGATGAATCCACCAATTAAGCTCTTCACTTCATTCGCTTTGTTGTACAATTGTTCAAACTGTTCCCGGCCCATACAGTTCAGATCTATGACGACATAAAGATGAGACTGGATTTCTGTCGCAGAACGCCTAGCATAAGATAAGAACTTGATAAATTCCGGATCTGACTGAGAATCAAACCCTTCAGCAATATTAGCCATTACAGAAATCGCTGCTCCATGCATTTGATCTCGAAGTCGAGGATTTTGTCTTAACTGCCCATTGTTAGTGATGGCGAAAACCGAATTGGCCAAACAACGAGCTTCTTGCCACGCCTTAATATCTTCAAACTTTTCAATCTTCATTGTTGTCTCTCCTAGACTTTGTGCCTTCGACTTCGGACATCGGACCTCGGACATCGGACATCTCCACCGCTTTCCGCATCGCCGCGGCTTTGTTGACCGTTTCCAGATATTCTTTCTCCGGATCCGAGTCGGCCACAATCCCCGCTCCCGCCTGGAAGTAGGCTTTCCCTCCCCGCAAGAGGATCGACCGGATCGTAATACAGGTGTCCATGTTTCCGGAGAACCCGACGTACCCCACGGCCCCCGCGTAAGGACCCCTCCGGTCGGGCTCCAACTCTTCGATAATCTCCATCGCCCGGATCTTGGGGGCGCCGGTCACCGTCCCGGCAGGGAAACAGGCCCGCAGCACATCGAAGGCATCCAACCCTTCCTGCAGATCCCCCACGACGTGCGAGACGATATGCATCACGTGAGAGTAGCGCTCAATCGTCATCATCTCCGTGACCCGCACGCTCCCCGGGACCGAGACCCGTCCCACATCGTTCCTGCCCAGGTCGACGAGCATGACGTGTTCCGCCCGTTCTTTCTGATCGCCCAAGAGCTCGCGCTCCAGCGCCCGGTCGGTCTCCTCCGAGTCCCCGCGCGGCCGGGTCCCGGCGATGGGGCGCAGCTCGATCTTCCTCCCCTCTTTCCGCACCATGACCTCCGGGGAGGAACCCAGGAGCGTAAACTCTCCGCAGCGGAGATAAAAGAGGTAGGGAGAGGGGTTGATCAGCCGCAGCGCGCGGTACAGCGACAACGGGTCGCCGGTGAAGGGCGTCTCAAACCGCTGGGAAAGGACGACCTGGAAGACGTCTCCCGCCCGGATATACTCTTTCGCCCGGCGGACGGCTGCTTCGAACGCCTCTTGAGACATATTGGACATGGTGGCGGAAGGCCCCTCACCCTTTTTTTCCCTCTCCCCTCGGGGGAGAGGGGCTGGGGTGAGGGGTGATCCAAAGCGCGAGGCGCGAGGCGCGAGGCGCGTCTCCAGTTTTTCGATCACCGCGTCAATCTTTCCCACGGCCTCCTCATAAGCCCGCCGGACTTCTGACTCCTGACTCCTGACTCCTGACTCCTGCACCTGGGCATTGGCGACGACCTTAATCGTGTGAGAGACGTTGTCGAACACGAGGAAGGTGTCATACAGCATGAGGAAGAACTCCGGCAGGTCGAACCCCTTCAGCCCGCGGTCCGGCAAGGTCTCGAAGTAGCGGACCAGGTCGTAGCCGAAATACCCCACCCATCCGCCCGTGAAACGGGGCAGTCCCGGCACCTGGACCGTCCGGTAGCCCCCCAGGAGTCCTCGGACGGCCTCCAGCGGATTATCCCGATGGGGAAGTCGCTCTTCCCGGCCGTTGCGTAGAAGTGTCACCTGTCCCCTGTCACACCGGACAACGGCCGCCGGCATCCCCCC
>JACRHK010000086.1 GCA_016217625.1 Nitrospirota bacterium | reverse complement strand
GTAGAACCCGGGGTAGCGGGTTTCTTCCCGGAACATGACGTGGCGGAGATGGACCTCGGCGGTCACGATCCGGTGGTAGTTCTCCCAGGCCCTGAGCAGCTCGTGCAGGTCGCAGGCCGCCATCTTCAAGGAGTCTTCCTTGAGCATCGTCAGGAGCTCCAGCCCCCGCTCCAGCATCTTGCCGTTCGTGACGTACCAGGTCGCCACGCCGCCCACATACTCGTCCATGAGCTTCTGGAGACGCGCCTGGAGCATCTTCGGCCGGATGTAGTGGGGGTTGATGTCCGGGGCCGTCGAGTAGTCCTTATGCTTGAGCCAGTTGCGGACCGGCAGGTAGATCTCCTCGGCCAGATCGTTGGTCGATTTCGTGATCGTCGGCTTGTACCCCTTGTTGTCGAGGGCGAACTTGATCATCGACTTTGCGGCGATGCGACCCTCGGCATGGGAGCCGGAGGAGAACTTGTGGCCGGAGGCGCCGACGCCGTCGCCCGCCGTGAAGAGGCCCTTCACCGTCGTCATCCGGTTATAGCCCCACTGCCACTCTTTCGGCGCGAGGTCCTCGGGGCCGCTCACCCAGATGCCGCAGCAGCCGGCGTGCGAGCCCAAGAGGTACGGCTCGGTCGGCATGAGCTCGGAGGGTTTCTGCTCCGGCCGGATGTTCATCCCCGCCCAGACGCCCGCCTGGCCGATCGTCATGTCGAGGAAGTCTTCCCACACTTCGGCCTCCAGGTGCTTGTATTGCTTCTTATCCATGGTTTTGCCGAGCTCTGCCATGGCTGTCGGGGTATCCATATAGATGGGTCCCCGCCCTTCCTTCATCTCGTGCATCATCAGATGGTTCCTGAGGCAGGTGGCGGGCACCTTGGCCAGGCCGTAGGGCGGGTAGGCTTTGAGCATGTCGGCGTTCTTCTTCATGTAGTCTTCGCCGTAGGCGTTAGCGGCTTTGGCCTTGAAGAGGAGGAACCAGGCGCCCACGGGGCCGTAGCCGTCCTTGAAGCGGGCCGGGACGAACCGGTTCTCCATCATCGTGAGCTCGGCGCCCGCTTCGACGGCCAGGGAGTAAGTGGAGCCGGCGTTCCAGACCGGGTACCAGGCGCGCCCCTGACCCTCGGCGACCGACCGGGTGCGGAAGACGTTCACGGCGCCGCCGCAGGCGATGAGCATCGCGTTGCAGCGGAAGATGAACAGCTTGTCCTCGCGGACGCTGAAGCCGATCGCCCCGGCGATCCGGTTCCCTTCCTTGCCGTCCAGGAGCACCTTGATGATGAAGACCCGCTCGTAGATGTTCTCCATCCCCAGGGCCTTCTTGGCCGCCTCGGCGACGATGACCTTATACGACTCGCCGTTGATCATGATCTGCCACTTCCCGGAGCGGACCGGCTTGCCGCCCTCCTTGAGGGTCTTGCCTTCGTCGCCGGCCTGCTTCCAGATGGGGAGCCCCCATTCCTCGAAGAGTTGGACGGAGTCATCCACGTGACGCCCGACGTCGAAGACCAGGTCGTCCCGGGTGATCCCCATCAGGTCGTTGGCGACCATCCGGCAGTAGTCCTCGGGGGTATTCTCGCCGAGATAGGTGTTGATGGCCGACAGCCCCTGGGCCACGGCGCCGCTCCGGTCCATGGCGGCCTTGTCCACCAGGGTGATCTTCATGTCCTTGGGCGCCCAGCGCTTCGCCTCCAGGGCAGTGCCGCAGGCGGCCATCCCGCCCCCGACGATCAGCAGGTCGGTCTCGACCTCCACGATCTCGGGGTTTCCGAACGTTCCTTTTTCAGCCATGATACGAGTCCCTCCTTGCCTAAGAGTTAATTCTTCCGGATCGTGGGAAGGGTCTTGCCCGCGTGCGTGAAGAACCCGGGCTTGCCGATGTCCGCCAGGTTCGGCTCCGGCTTCCCCTTGTACGGGTCGATCGACCCTTCGGGGGTCGTCCGGATGGGGAACTTGAACCGCTTGATCTCGCCGTCCCGGAACTTGATCGTCCACATGATGGAATCGGACCCCCGCAGGGGGATGACTGCGCCGCCCAGCGGGACGATGTCGGCATAGGACCGCGCTTCGATGGCCTGCTGGGGGCAGATCTTCACGCAGGAGAAGCACTCCCAGCACTGCTCCGGCTCCTGGTTGTACGCCTTCATCCGCCCCTTGTCGAGCACCATCAGGTCATGCGGACAGATGTACATGCAAGCGGTCTTGTCCTGCCCCTTGCACCCGTCGCACTTTTCCGCGATCACAAACGTTGGCATGGAAACACCTCCTTGAATGGATGAAGAGAACTGACCCTTCCGGTCGGTTTGCTTCCGCCTTACTGCCCGGCGGTATGCCGATGCAGCTCGATCTTGGGCTTCTCGGTCAACCCCTTGTAGTACGCCTTCAGGATCTCCAGGACCTCCGGGCGGCTGAAGTGGCGCGGAACCTCCTCGCCCTCCGAGAGCATCTTCCGGAGCTTGGTGCCGGACAGCAGCAGCCGGTCCTCGTTGCCGTGCGGGCAGGTCTTCATCGTGGCCATGCCGTCGCACTTCACGCAGAAGAAGGTCCAGTCGATCTTCAGGGGCTTCGTCACCAGGGCGTTCTTCGGGATCTCGTCGAAGATCTTCTGGGCGTCGAAGGGGCCGTAGTAGTCCCCGACGCCGGCGTGGTCGCGCCCCACGATGAGGAAGGCGCACCCGTAGTTCTGCCGGAAGAGGGCGTGGAGCAGGGCCTCGCGGGGGCCGCCGTAGCGCATCTCCATCGGGTAGCCGGCCTGGGCGCAGGTGTCCTTCACGAAGTAGTTCTCGATGAGGGCGTCGATGGCCTTGACCCGCACCTCGGCCGGGATGTCGCCCTCCTTGAGCTTCCCGAGGAGCTGGTGGATGAGGACGCCGTCGCAGATCTCGATGGCAATCTTCGCCAGGTACTCGTGGGAGCGGTGCATGGGGTTCCGGGTCTGGAAGGCGGCGACGACGCTCCAGCCCTTCTCCTCAAAGAGCGTCCGCGTCTCGGCAGGCCGCATGTAGAGTCCCGGGTATTTCTCCGGGAAATGCCCCTCGCTGAAGACCTTCACGGGGCCGGCCAGGTTGACCTCTCCCTGGTGCAGGACCTTGGCCACGCCGGGGTGCTTTGGGTCGTCGGTCCGGAAGACCTGCTTGCATTCGTGGACCTTGTCGATCGTGTACTTCTCGCGGACGGTCAGGACCCCCATGGTCTCGCCGCTCTCTTCGTCCACCAGGGCGACGTCCTCGCCGATCTTGAGGCCGTCGGCGTCTCCCTTGGACGTCGAAAGGGTGATCGGGATCGGCCAGAAAGTGCCGTTGGCCGACTTGTAGTCGTTACAGACGCCCTTCCAGTCGGCCTGTCCCATGAACCCGTCGAGAGGGGTGAAGGCGCCGATCCCCAGCATCACGAGATCGGAGGTTTCGCGCGAGGTCATGCGGACCTGATCGAGGCTCTTGGCCCGCTCTTTGGCCGCCTTCAACTCCGGGCCGGACAACAAGAGGGGTTTGAGGGCGGGACTTCCGTGCGGGGGGGGCAGTTTCACCATGCTGACCTCCTTCAACAAGCTTGCATCTAAGGAATACGCCGGATTACGGCCGGATGCGCCGCCAAGGGGCGGCGCACCGAAACACCACGGTTATACGCTTCCAAGCGGGGTTTGACAAATGAAAACTTTCAATGAATCTATTAACACCCCTTATGTTTTTCGCGAGGAAACGGTCAGGGGAGCTTCCGGCTTGCCTCGAGGGGTGAACCCCGTTACTCCCCGCCATGAACGGCGGGGCTTCTTCCAAGGATGTTCTTCTCACATCCTCCCTTCCTCCCCGGTCTGAAGGCAGGAGGTTCCTGGGAGGAACGGGGTGAATCCGCTGGGGTGATCTTGTAGCGCAAAGGAGGGTCGGTTGTCAAGCGGTTTTTTCGATGCGTGTCTCGTCGGGCAACAGCTCGACCAGGGTTTCAAGGTGGGCCGTCTGGGGGAACAGGTCGAAGGGTTGGATGCGGAGGACCCGGTACCCGGCCGCCAGGAAGCAGCGTACGTCGCGGGCCAACGTAGCCGGATCGCAGGAAAGATAGAGCAGTCGCGGGGTTTCCAGATCGAGGATCCCCTCCAGGGCCTCGCGCGAGCAGCCCTGACGCGGCGGATCGAGCAGGGCAATGCCCGGCCGGATCCCTTCGCGCCGGAGCTGCTTGAGGCCTTCCTCCGACGAAAGGGCAAGGACTCGAAAGTTGGTGATTCCATTGAACCGGGCGCTGGCTATCGCGTCCGAAGCGGCTTGCGGATCGGATTCCACCGCGAGGATCGTCCGGACACACCCCGCGAGGGGGAGACTCAGGTTGCCATATCCGGCATAGAGATCGAGGAGCGTCTTCCCCTCGGCCCGCCCCACCCATTGCCTGAGGGTTTCCATGATTCGGAGGTTCATGGCCCCATGGATCTGGGTGAAGGTCTCTGC
>JACRHK010000093.1 GCA_016217625.1 Nitrospirota bacterium | reverse complement strand
GTCGATGCCGGCCACGTCGGCGAAGGTAACCTTATTGGATCGATCCGAGCTGAGCTTGGCCCGGCTCTTCCCGAACGAGAGGGCCTTGTTCCCCCCCATCTGCATCTGCCGCATGAAGAAGATCCAGAGCGCCACGATCACGAGGATCGGCCCCCAGGTCAGGAAGAAGGTCATGTACCAGGGGTCCCGGTCGGGCGGGGTGGCGGCAATCTTCACCCCCTGGCCGCGGAGGTCCTTCACCAGGTCGGGGTATGCCGCCGTATAGGTCTTGAACTTCTTGCCGGACTTCAGCTTGCCCGTGATCAGGTTCTCTTTGCCCTGGATCACGATCTCGTCGACTTCGGCCCGCTCCACCTTGGCCATGAAGTCGCTGAAGATGATCTCGTCTTCCGTGCCGCGCGGCACGTTGAAGAGGTTGTAGAGCAGGACCATGACCAGGCCGATGATCAGCCAAAGCGAAAGGTTCTTGTAGAGGGAATTCACTTGCTGACTCCTTGCGAAATTTCAGTCCGATGTCCCTGCCTGCCGGCAGGCAGGCGATGTCCAATGTCCGATGTCGAAAGACAGAAGACCTTGGACCTTGGACTTTGGGCCTTGGACTTCGGACCTCGGACCTGGGACTTTGGACTTTATTTAAATTAACACACTCCCTGCCCGCTGACAACTAAAAAGGGGGTCTCTGGGGGGTCAAGGGGAGAGGGGGAGGGCCCGGACCAGAAGGGGACGGCGGGTCGCCGGACCGGCCAGGAAGCGGCCGTCGGCTCTCAAGCCCACGACCCATACCAGGACATCTCCGCTGACCAACAAGGGGATCCGATCTCGGTCCTCGCGGGGGATCTTCATGTCCACGAGCAGGTCCTGGAGCTTCTTGCGCTGCCCTCCCATGCCGGCCGGGTGGAGGGAGTCGCCGGGAAGCCGGGCGCGGAGTTGCAGGGGGCCGGGGAGCCGTTCCGCATTCAGATAGAGGCGATCGCGAGAGGGCGGCTCCGCGGGGAGACGGTCGAGCCAGGCCGTTTCCAGCAGCAAGCCGAAGGCGGGCGCGGCGGTGCGTCCGGGGACGACAACGGCCACAGGGGCGGGGGGCGCGCCGACGACCGAGGGAAGCCGCTCCAGAATCAGGCGGCCGTAGGCGTTCCGAAGGGTCCAGCCTTCCGGCAGCGCGATCCGGTTTCCCGTGGAGCCGGCGAGGACCCGCTCCCGCGCGGCTTCCAGGTGCGAGGCCCGGAGCCCCCGCGCGCTTCCCCGGCACGTCGCGATCGCCTTGCGGAGGATCCGCCGCTGAAGGGGAGGATCGAAGGAAGAGAGTGTTGCGATGGAGAGGACCAGGCGGTCGGGGAGCGCCTCCCCTTCCGGACGCCGGGTTTCCAGCAGGGCGCGATCGAAGGCCGCTTCCGCTTCGGCTTCCAGATGGGAGGATTCTTCCCGCAGGAGCCGGGCACTGCGCCCCACGGTGTCGGCGAGCCGGGGGTTCAGCCGGCGAAGCAGGGGAAGGACTTCCCGGCGGAGGTAGTTTCGAAGATAACGGAGGTCCCGGTTGGAGGAGTCCTCCAGCCAGGAAATCCCGGCAGCAGAAAGATACTCCTCGATCAGGGCGCGGGGGGTTTCAATGAGGGGGCGGATGAAGGGCCCTCGCACGGGCGGGATCCCTCCCCACCCTTCCGGCCCGCCGCCCTGAAGCAGACGCAGGAGGACCGTCTCCACCTGATCATCGGCCGTGTGGCCCAGAGCGATCCGGGTGGCGCCGACCCGCTCGGCCGCGCGGCGGAGAAAGGCGTACCGGAGCTCCCGGGCCGCCGCCTGCCGGGAAAGCTTCTTGAGAGGAGCATAATCGGCCGGGGTGAGACGCTCCACCGTGCAGGAAAGCCCGAGCCGTTCGGCCTCCCGGCGGACGAAGGCTTCATCCCGATCGGCCTCCGATCCCCGCAGGCCGTGGTGAAGATGGGCGACGTGGAGGGCGAGGGCATAGGCATCCCGCAGCTCCAAGAGGAGGTGGAGGAGACAGACCGAGTCGGCTCCGCCCGAGACGGCGACGATGACCCGATCCCCTGGGGCGAGCATCCGGTAGCGGGCGATGGTCTTCCGTACCAGGGGAAGAATGTCAGAGGCGTTCTTGAGTGTTCCGTGTTGCACGTCTCACGTCACACGTCTCACGTCACACGTCTCACGTCTCACGTGACACGTTGCACGTTCCACGTTGCACGAAGATCTTAACGTGAGACGTGAAGCGTGTAACGTGTAACGCGAAATCACGTGCAACGTGGAACGTGCGACGTGCAGCGCGGGTATGTTGGTGGCGGTGCAGGGACTCGAACCCCGGACCCAGTGATTATGATTCACCTGCTCTACCGACTGAGCTACACCGCCCTCTTCAAGGTTCTCCCCTACTATACCGGCTCCCTCCCTGAGGGTCAAGTGGCGTGAGGAAAGCTCCGTGACCGTGACGGTGACCCGTGACGGGAAGATCTTCCGGTCACGGTCACCTGTTCTCCATGCGGCGCTTGCGATGCCGGGGGCGATCTGCTACAGTGGGCGTGGACCAGACCCTCCGGAGGACTCAGGCGGCGTGATTGATCTGCACTCGCATATCCTGCCCGGCATCGACGACGGCGCCCGGGATTGGGACGAGACGCTACGGATGTGCCGGATGGCCGCCGAGGACGGCGTGAAGACCCTTGCGGCGACCCCCCATATCGTGGAGGGACTCTATCTCAACGAGACCCCGCAGATCGTCGACCGTCTGGATGAACTCCGCCACCGCCTGGGTGGCGCGGCTCCCGAGGTCATCCTGGGCGCCGAAGTGCGGGTCAGCGCGAACCTCTTGGAGCGGCTGGCGACCGGGGCGATTCCCACGCTCAACGGCCGGTCCTACCTGCTGCTCGAGCTCCCTTACGACATCGTGCCCCCCGGGTTGGACCGTTTGATCTTTCAGTTGCAGGTCCAGGGGGTGACCCCCATCATCGCCAACCCGGAGCGGAACCTGCGCATTCAGCAACATCCGGATCTCCTCGCCCCGCTGATCCACTGCGGCGTCCTGGTTCAAATTACTGCCATGAGCATCGCGGGGGAGTTCGGCGAGCGGGTGCGAGCCTGTAGCGAGACGATCCTCCAGGGCCGGATGGCCCATCTGCTGGCTTCGGATGCGCACAACGCGGCCAAGCGCCCGCCGGGCCTCTCCCGGGGGGTCGAAGCGGCGGCAAAACTCATCGGGAGGGAAGCGGCTAAAGCGATGGTTTCAGAAACCCCGCGAAGAGTGTTAGAGGGACTCCCTGTGGAGATTCCCGCACCAGTCATTGAAGAAAAGGGGACTTCCCGGTGTTGGTGGTTCTTCGGCAAGGGGAACGAGTAAAATTCTTGATTAGTCTTGACAAATTAGTTTAAGGTCTGCTATGCTGGTGAGCATAAAATCTTGTCTGACTCATCTGAAATTGATTAAGTTTAAATAATGCCCATGGAGAAAAACCGCGTCCTCACATTAAAAGAGGCGGCTGCTTATCTTCAGCTCGGGATTCCTACTATTTACCGTCTGGCCCAGGCCGGGCGGATCCCTGCATCGAAGGTGGGAGGCCAGTGGCGGTTCCGCCGGGAGGTCCTGGATGCCTGGATGGATGCCTATGCGCACAGAGAGCCGAACGGGAAGAAGACGATTTTGATCGTGGATGACGAGCCCATGATTGGAGAGTTCTTCAAAGGATGCTTGGAGCGGGAGGGGCATGCGATCTATATCGTGGAACATGCCCGGGAGGCGTTCCAGCGAGCCCGCGATGTGAACCCGGACCTCGTCTTCCTGGACCTCGTCATGCCGGAGAAGAGCGGGGTCGAAGTGTTCCGGGAACTCCGATCGTGGCGCCAGGACCTGCCGGTGGTCCTGATCACCGGCTATCCCGACTCCGCGCTGATGGACGAGGCGCTGGCGTACGGGCCGTTCATGGTGATGAAGAAACCCCTCTCCGTGGAGGATATCCGGGGGATCCTTCGGACGCTGTTTGCGGTGTCGGGTCACAGGATGCAGAACGCACCATTATCATGAGGAGGCATGCCATGCACACTCTTTCTCTTTGTAATGATGCTCCCAATCCGCGTCGCGCGTTGTGGCGGTGGGGTGCATGCCTTGTCCTGTCGGGGATGTTGTCCGCCTTAGGCGGAGCGTGGTTGCCGGTCTCGGCGGCCCCGACGGACGCGGAGGCGCCCAAGATCATCGGCGAGGTGC
>JACRHK010000088.1 GCA_016217625.1 Nitrospirota bacterium | reverse complement strand
GGACGCCTACACGAAGCGCGTATTCGCTCGCCACCGCTATGTTTCGGAGAAGGCGACGTACCACGAAATCCAAATGTCTGTGACGGAACGGATCCCCCGCGACGCGGCCCTCTACAATGACTTCCACGCCCAGATCGTCCATCTGGGGAAGCACTACTGCAACACGAAGCCCCGCTGCGCGGGATGCCCGCTGGAGCCGTTCCCGCATCGGCGGGTCGTCAAATCGCAATAATCGATCCCGCTTCGCCGGTGTCGGGGTTCAGCATGTACCGGTAGGCCACTTCGCGGTCGTAGTACTCCCGCATCCGGCCCCGGCTCTCGCGGTAGAAGGCGCAGTCGTTGTTCGCGCAGACGAGAAGGTATTCCGTTTCCCATCCCGACCCCTCCGCGACGCTGTAAGGCGGCGTCTCCCATTTCGTCAAGGCGGCGTGGCAGTACGGGCAGAGAGTCTCTCGTTCGTTGATCATCCAATGCTCCATGTGAGCGTGTAGCTTTCCATCGTTCCTTATATGATGATGGCCCTGAGGGGAGAGCCCCAGGTGCATGATTTATTGTAACAAAGAAGGAGCGGGGCGCCAGGACCGATGATGCAACATGCCGGTAGGACTTTATCAGCAGACTTCCCGCACCCGCTCCAGGAGCATCGCCATGCGGTGACGGTACGTGTGCTCGGCCACGGCGCGGCGGACGGCGGCCTGTCCGATGCGTTTTCTTGCGGGGGCATCGGCCAGGGCCTCCTCGATCAAAGGAATCAGTTCATCGGTCCCCCGGTAACAGCGGACCTCTCCCGCGCAATCGAAGAGGGACGGGATCTCCTGTTTCCAATCGACCAGTTGATACGCTCCGCATCCCGCGGCTTCGAACAGCCGGGGGTTGACGCCGTGATCGAACTTCCCGTGCCAGGTGTGGAGGTTCAGAACCACCTTGGCGCTGCAGAACAGATCGACCATCTCCTGCGGGGTGAAGGACCGGTCGAAGAGGCGGCTCAGGAGCGGAGAGCGGGGCGGCAGCTTTTTCCCCCACGGCCCGAGAATCCTGACGGTGAAACGTTCGGCGAGGGCGGATAACAGGGCTTCCCGGTTCGGGCTCCAGTCTCCCGCGAAACAGACGTCGGAGGCGAAGCGGCGACTCGGGGGAACCGGCCGGTGAACGGGTGGATGGCAGGCGGGAGGGAGGAAGTGCGCTTGCTTGATGCCGGCTGACCGGTACTGCTCCACGGATCCCAGGGAGTTCGAGAAGATCAGGTCGTACGATCCCGCCTTCTTCAACGACCGTTCAAACTGGAAGGGGTCGTTGAGCCACCAGCAGACGCGCGGCACACCCGACCGGCGCAGGTACTCCAGCGACCGGGTGGAAAGATCAAAGCCGAACAAGGTCAGGAAGAGATCCGGCTTGCAGGCGTCGACCAGTTTCCTGAGGCGGCGGTTCACGCCGCCTTTCTCTTCGCGATCCTTCCTGCGCGTCCAGAGGGCGGAAAGCCCATCGCTGAATTTATCCGGGAGGGTCGATCGGTAGTCCATCACCGTCACTTGATGTCCCAGGTCGGCCAATGCCTCAACGCAGTACCGGCCCATGGGGACCGTCTTGAGGTGACCGGGTACGGCGAGCAGAATCCGCATCAGCGGGGCGCGAACCTGGCCTCGTGCTATAGCTCGACCAGAAGGCGGATCGGCCAGCGCATCGTCCTACTCCGCGGTCTTGCGGCGCACCATGATGACGGCGCAGCCCCGGAAGCGCGCGCAGACACGGCGGATCTTCTCCATGATCGCGGACGGGCCTTCGCTGACCTGCCGGAACCCGAGCTTTTCGAAGTAGGCGGGGATGTCGGTGGTCAGATAGATGTCGTCGCGGGGGAAGCGGGCGATCAGATGCTCGACAATCCGGCGTCCGATCCCTTGGTTCCGGTACGGCTCCAGTACGGCCAGTGTGCTCAGCTCGTCGGCGTCGCGATACGGCTTGATCCGGCCGAACCCGACCAGCTTCCCCTCCAGCTCGGCCACGGTGAACTGCCCGGCCTGCAGATCTTCGTTGTCCAGGAGATACTCGTCGGCCATCCGGCGGATGATTGCTATCTCTTCCACTTTGGCCGGGCGCAGGAGGACCTGCCGGGCAAGGGTGGGTTGAGGCGATGTCTTGGCGCGGGGATGGGACATGGTGTCTTAGGGTATAATGAATGTCAGGGAGTGTCAACCCCGTTCGAAGGCGGATCCTGCGTACAGTGGCGAGAAGAAGCATGCTTCGCACCGGAAGGATTGGCGGCGAATCACGCGGGAGCGATAAAACTTTCGAACGGGGTCGACAGGAGGTTCTGTCATGGCGACCATAGGGCTTAGGCCGATCGGGCGGGTCCGGAGCCCCGTGCGGGAACCCGTGCAAAGAGAGTGGAACGCGGTCGTCTCCGAGATCCTGATCCACAAGCGGCTAGCCCGGGCGCTGGAGGGTTTGGAGGCGTTTTCCCACCTGATCGTCCTCTACGGGTTGAGCAAGTCACGGGGATACGACATGAAGGTGCGCCCCAAAGGCCGGGAAGACCTCCCCCCGGTCGGTCTCTTTGCCACCCGTTCGCCCCGGCGTCCCAACCCGCTGGCTTTCTCCGTCTGTGAGTTGATCCGCCGACGGGGTACGCGCCTCCTCGTGAAAGGGCTCGATGCCATCGACGGCACGCCGGTCTTCGACGTGAAGCCCTACATCCCGGCCAGGGATTGTATCAAGAAAGCCCGCGTGCCGGCCTGGGTCCGGCGGTTGAGTCAGAAGCGTTCAGCGATCAGCACTCAGCGGTCAGCAGGAAAGAGCTTGCGAAATCTCGTTCTCGTTGCTGAAAGCTGACGGCTGAAAGCTGACACTAACCCTTGACTTTCTATTCGGGTTTTGATACAAATAATACAGATGATGGCCTGGATCAATCGCTCACCTGCTTTCGACACATTCCATCACGTTTCCTGTGCGTCCATTCCCACGACAGGGAGGGTCCTTCTTGTTTCCGTTGCGCGGTAGTGCGGACACTGCCGCGCGCGCGTGAGGTGTAGCCATGATAATTCCCTTGCAGATTACGGTGCGGAACGTCTTGTTGTCCGAGGCTGCGGAGAATGCGATCCGTGAAAAGGCGGCCAAGCTGGATCGCTACTACGACCGGATCACGAGCTGCCGGGTGGTCGTGGAGGCGCCCCACCGCCGCCATCACCAGGGGGTGCTCTACAACGTGCGGGTCGATCTGACCGTGCCGGGCGGCGAGCTGTTGGTGAAGCGCGAGCCGCATGAGGACCTCTATGTGGCGATCCGCGACGCCTTCGACGCCGCGAGGCGCCAGTTGGAGGATTATGCCCGCCGCCAGCGCGGCCAGGTGAAGATACACGAGGAACCCCCCCAGGCCCGCGTGAGCAAGCTCTTTCCCGGTGAGGGCTATGGTTTCCTGGAGACACCCGACGAGAGGGAGATCTATTTCCACCGGAACAGCGTCCTGAACGGGGGCTTTGAGCGGCTGGAGGTCGGCTCCCTGGTGCGCTACACCGAGGGGATGGGGGAGCAGGGTCCTCAAGCCACGACCGTGGCGATCGTCAACAGGCGTTCTCAGCCCCGGTAAGATCTCCTCCGCT
>JACRHK010000089.1 GCA_016217625.1 Nitrospirota bacterium | reverse complement strand
GGGATTCTCGATCCGCAGGCGCGCGATCTGCCAGGCCAAATGCGCGGCGAAGGCGGCAAGGCCGAGCCAGGCCGGCCAGCGCGCATCGGCCGAGGCCAGCGGCTCCAGGATGATCTGCTGCACCTCCAGCCCGGCGCGATGGCAGCTCTTGACGATGTTTTGGACCGAAGTGACGGCCCCCGTCACGATGTGCACCTCCGCTTCGAGCCGGACCCCCGACATCCCCAGCGGCTCCTTGATCCCGTCCTGGTCGTCGATGATGAACTCCTGGGGCAGCACGTGGAGGATCTGCCGATCCAGCGGCAGGGCCACGGCCTTGGCGGCGTCGATGACGCGGTGGACGTCGTGGCGGCGGATCTCCCGCTCCTTGACGGCGATGACGCCCCGGCTGTTGAACCCCTTGATGTGCCCGCCCGCGATCCCGACGAACACGGCGTTGATCTCCACGCCGGCCATCAGCTCCGCCTCCTCGACCGCCTTCTTGATCGATTCCACCGTGCTGTCGATGTTGACCACCACGCCCTTGCGGAGGCCGCGGGAGGGGCTGGTTCCGACGCCGATGATGTCGACCCGCCCGTCGGCCGTCGCCTCACCGACCACGGCCGAGACCTTCGTCGTGCCGATGTCCAGACCCACCGCGATCTGTTCGTGCTTTGCCAAACGCCTCACCTCCTTTCAGATGGCTGGATGGTTAGATGGTTAGAAAGATCCGGCCATCCAGCAATCCAGCTATCTAGCTATCCAACCATCCAGCTATCTAACTCCTCGGTTTCACCACCACTTGATCCCTGAACCGGAGATCGATGGACGCGGCCCTGAGGCCCCGCGCCTTGAGGGTCTCCTCGATCTCCGCGAGACGCTGGAACTGTTCCGTGTATTCTCCCCGTCCGAGGCGGACCTCCACCCCGTTGCGCCGGTAGGCGAGATGGCGGGGATCGTGCGCCCGAATCTCGCTCCCCGCGGCGAGCTCCATCTGCCGGAGCGCCGCGGCCAGCTCCAGGGCTGCCTCCAGGCGGGGGGAGCGGATCGGTTCGCCCAGACGGTTCCCCTTCGCCTCCACGCCGACAATCCGGGCAAGCCGAAACTCCGATCGATCGGCCTCCTGCACCCGCTCCATGAGCGCGCCGGCCGTGTCGACGAGGTAGAGCCCCTCCGGCAAGAGGAGATAGGCTGCCGGAGTCCGCTCCCGGATCGCGACCTGCACGCGCCCAGTCCACTCCCGGCGGATCGTCGCTTCCTCGATCCAGGGATGGCTGAGAAGGCGGTCCCGAGCCGCGCGGAGATCCAGGGCGAGGAAATTCCGCCCCTTGATCTCTTGGAGCATCTGCGCCATCTCCCCGCCGGGGATGTCGGCCACGCCCCGGACCTCGACGGCCTGCACCTCCAGAGCCGGTTGCGCGCTGAGCCAGCGGTGCGCTTCGCGGCCCGCCAGCAGCAGCAGGCCCAGCGTGAAGAGGGCGCCCAGGCCCAGCGTGAGCCACAGCAGGGGCCGCCACGACGTCCGTCGGGGCAGCGGGCGCGGACTCCTTCGATAGATCTGACTTTCGTCCCATTCCCGGAAAGGGCGCCGGGGAGGGAGGTCCCGTCCCGCGCCCCGCGGGGCCGTGGGATGCGCGCGGGATCTTTCGAGGATCTTCATGTCGTGTCCTCCCGAAGGGCTTCGGCCAGGATCCGCTCCACCAGATCGGGGAACGGGATCCCCCTGCCGCGGGCCATCTCGGGGAGCAGGCTCACGTCGGTCATCCCCGGGAGCGTGTTCACTTCCAGGACATAGTCCTGCCCCGCCGTGTCCAACAGGAGATCCACGCGGCTGTAGCCCCGGCAGCCCAGCGCCCGGTGAGCCTGCAGCCCGGTCTCCAGGGCCCGCGCGTAGAGGGAAGGCTCCAAAGGGGCCGGGAAGAGGTGTCGGGAGCCGCCCGGCTCGTACTTCGACCGGTAATCGTAGAACTCACCCGTGGGGAGGATCTCCATGGCACCCAAGGCCGCGTCACCCAAGATCCCCACATGAATCTCCCGCCCGGCGATATACTGCTCCACCAGGATCCGGCGGTCGTAGGTGAATGCCTGATCGAGGGCTGCCGAAAGGGCTGCCGGATCTCGCACGATCGAAACCCCCACGCTGGACCCCTCCCGGCTGGGCTTCACCACTACCGGATAAGCGAAGGGGTGGCTTGGGCGAACGGCGCCGCGGGTGAGGATCCGGTAGGGTGGGACGCGGAGGCCGGCTTGGAGGAAGAGCATCCGGGAGGCGATCTTGTCCATCCCCAGCGCGCTGGCCAGCACGCCCGATCCGGTATAGGGGATCCCCAGGATCTCCAATAACCCCTGGAGGCAGCCGTCTTCGCCGAACTTCCCATGAACGGCCAGGAAGGCGACGCCGATTCCTTCCGCCCGGACCCGTTCGGCCACCGTCGCGTCCGCCTCAATCAGCACGGCTTCATACCCTTTCTCCCGCAGCGCCTTCAGGATCGCCTCCGCCGTCCGAAGGGAGACCTCCCGCTCGGAGGAGTGTCCGCCCATCAGCACGCCGATTTTCTTCGTCGTCAACATCTTCAGTCCAATGTCCAAGGTCCGAGGTCCGAGGTCGAAGGTCCAAAGTCATATTTCACCATCTTTGACTTCGGACTTCGGACATCGGACTTCGGACTCATTGGTCTTCCCCCACCATCTTGATTTCCCGCTCCAGCCGGACGCCGAACCGCCGCTCCACCTCTTCCTCGATGAGAGCCATGAGGGACAACACGTCGCTGGCCGTCGCGTTCCCCGCGTTCAAGATGAAATTGGCGTGCAGGTCGGAGATGACGGCGCCTCCGGCCCGCCGACCCTTCAGCCCTGCGGCCTCGATCAGGCGTCCGGCGTAGTCCCCCGGAGGGTTCTTGTAGATCGATCCGGCGTTGGGGAAGCCTTTCGGCTGGGTCCGCACCCGATGCGCCTTCTGTGCACCCATCTGCCGCAGAATCTCCACGGGGTCGCCTGTCGACAGGGTCAAGGCCACCTCCGCCACGATCGCGCGGGCAGGCAGGCGCGAAGAGCGGTAGCCGAGCCCGAGCTCTCCTGCGGGGACCACTTCGACGAGGCCGGAGGGGAGGACCAGCGTCGCCGATTCCAGGACATCCCGGAGCTCCCGGCCGGGGATGCCGGCGTTCATGAGGACGGCGCCTCCCACGCTTCCCGGGATCTGAATCGCGAACTCCAGGCCCGTGAGGCCGTGCCGGCCGGCGAACTGGGCGAGCCGGGGGAACGAGACCCCCGCGCCCGCCAGAACCCGCGCCGGCATCCCCTCCGCCGCAAGACGGACGATCTGCAGCCGGCTGAAGTGTTTCAAGTGAAGCACCACGCCGCGCACGCCCCCATCCCGCACCAGGAGGTTGGTCCCTTCTCCCAGGACGAAGTAGGGGGCCTCCTGTGCGGAGAGATGGCGGACCAGGAGGGCCAGGTCTTCGAGAGCCCGGGGAAAGACCAGCAGATCGGTCGGCCCGCCGATCCGGAAGCTTACATGGCGGGACAGCGGCTCCCCCGCCAACCACTCCCCGTGGAATCCCGTGGGCAGCCGGCGCGCCAGGTCTTCGCCCCGTTGCCGCGCCGTCGTCATCTTCTCTTTCACACCCGCCTCAATCATTCTTTATCTGCTGTTTGCTATTTGCTGTCTGCTGTCCGCTATCCTCGCCAATACCTCCTCCCCCACCTTCCAGACGTCCCCCGCGCCGAGCGTGAGGAGGAGGTCTCCCGGCTCCAGCGTCCGGAGGAGGTGGTCCACGAGCGCCTCTTTCGTTTCGAAAAAGCTCGCGTCCCGGTGGCCGTGCTTGCGCACCCCGTCCCCGATCTGTCGGCCAGAGACGCCGGGAATCGGGGGTTCGCCCGCCGGGTAAATCTCCGTGAGGAGCAAACGGTCGGCCTGGTGGAACGCCGTGAAAAATTCCGACAACAGATCCCGCGTCCGGGTATACCGGTGCGGCTGAAAGACCACAACCGTCCGCCGGTCCCAGCTCCGCTTGGCGGCGGCCAGCGTGGCCCGGATCTCCGTGGGGTGGTGGCCGTAGTCGTCCACGACCAGGATGCCGCCCGCTTCCCCCTTGATCTCGAACCGCCGCTGCACGCCGCTAAAGCCGGCCAGAGCCTCCCGGATGCCCTCCGGCGGGATCTCCAGCTCCAGGCCGACGGCCACGGCAGCCAGGGCGTTCGCCACGTTGTGCACGCCCGGGACCGAGAGGGTGAAGCGGCCCAACCCTTTCTGCCGGTGGAGGACCTCGAAGGAAGAGCCGATCCCCGCGGGGAGGACCTCCTTGGCCATCACGTCGGCTTGGGGAGTGAAGCCGTACGTCAGGTACCGCTTCTCCACGCGCGGCAGGAGGGACTGGATGGCGGGCTCGTCCAGGCAGAGGACGGCGGTGCCGTAGAAGGGGACTTTGTTGATGAAGCGAAGGAACGCCTCCTGGATCGCATCGAGCGTTCCGTAGTAGTCGAGGTGCTCGGCGTCGATGTTGGTCACCACGGCGATGGTGGGGGAGAGGCGGAGGAACGAGCCGTCGCTCTCATCCGCTTCGGCCACCAGGAACTCCCCCTGGCCCAGGCGGGCGTTGGATCCCAGGGAGTTGAGCCGGCCGCCGATGACGACCGTCGGATCGAGCCCTCCATAAGCCAGCACGGTGGCCGCCATGGACGTAGTCGTGGTCTTGCCGTGGGCGCCGGCCACGGCAATCCCGTACTTGAGCCGCATCAGCTCGGCCAGCATCTCCGCCCGCGGGATGACGGGGATAAGGGCCTCGCGGGCGGCCCGGACCTCGGGGTTGTCCGGCGTGACCGCCGAGGAGAGGACCACGACATGCGCCCCCTGCACCTGCTCGGGACGGTGGCCGATGAAGACCGCTCCTCCCAGGGAACAGAGCCGCTGCGTGGTTTCGCTCTCCTTGAGATCGGAGCCCGAGACCCGGTACCCCAGCGTCAGGAGCACCTCGGCGATCCCGCTCATCCCGATCCCACCGATCCCGACGAAGTGGATATTCTTTACGCGCTGGCGGTACATCTGGCCGCCCCCTTTTCTGGACGGGACTTCC
>JACRHK010000091.1 GCA_016217625.1 Nitrospirota bacterium | reverse complement strand
GGCCGGTTATGTCCAATAATCCAGCCATCCCGTTATCCCGTTGACCTCTCGTACCCTTCAAGCGCGCCAATAGCCTAACACAGCAGGCGGGAATTGTAAACCCCGTACCACGCTTACGCATGGCATGGGGACTGCGCCCCGATGTGCATCGGGGCAGGCGGGCGTGGCTTTCTCGGAATCGAGTGCCGTTCCAACTTGTTACGCCTACTTTTAGTTCTACGCTGCATAGGTCTTGTACAGCCACACCACTCCGCAAACTTAGCAGAAAATAGTTGGAACGGTACGAGTCGTACCGACTGGCGTGGTGCGGGGTAAAGATTCTCGCCGTGACATTTCTCTTGATCCACTCCGAAAATTGGGTTATGGTAAGAACGTCGGAAGCCACGGCTTCAGGCGAGGGTCAGCCATTAGCCTACAACCATCATCGAACCACCATCAGCTTGCGAAGGTCGGCGGACTGGAACCCGATTTTCTTTCCAGGTTGCGACAGCGCTCCTGCCGGGTGCAGATCCAACTGATGAATCGCGCAGTCATCGACGGCACGCTCGCCGATGTGAGCCGGTACGAGGTCCTCCTCCAGGACCAGCAGGGGTGTCATGTCTTGACCAAGCGGGAGATCGCCTCCATCACCTGCTCCCAGATGGAAAGATCGGAGGAGGAAGAAGGGGGGAGGCTAGAGGCAACATCTTCGAACCTCCAACCTCCAACCTCCGACCTCCAACCTCTCGCTTCCAAGGGCCGCCCGGATATCCAGGAGACCTTTCTTGCCCAGGTCCAGGCCCAGAGACAGATGATCGACCTCTATCTCCTGACCGGCGCGCGCTACCGGGGCAGGTTGTTGGGATACGACCACTTTACGCTCTACCTCCGGGACAATCACAAGAGCGAGGACCATCTCTTCTATAAGCATGGAGTGTCCACCATCCATCTTGCCCGGCCATGAACCCGCACCTGCTTGACGCCTTATTCACCCGCTCGCTGACGGAGGGGAAACCTCTCCGCCTCCTGCTCCGCAGCCATCACCAACTCGTGGGATGCGTGAAAGGGTTCGACAGCTATGTCCTGCTTTTGGAAAGGCAGTCAGGAGTCAGCCCGCCTGCCGCCCGCCTGCCGGTCGGACAGGGACGGGCAGGGATTCAGGCCGTAGAGCCCCCCGTACAGGCCAGTGGCCCACGGGGCTTTACTGGCCGTGGGGCCGGGGCCACGGCCCTCTACGGGGGGTCAGGAGGAGAAACAAAAAATCCGGGTCATCTGGAGATCGTCTATCGCCATGCCCTTGCCGCCGTCTCTCTCGAAGAGGCCCCCCTGGCCGTTTCTTGGCCAACCCGCGCTCCGCGACAAAAGCCTGTCCTGAGACCCGCTCAGAGCGGGGCCGAAGGAACGGAAGACAGACCCGAAAGGACTCCGGACTCTTTGGAGAGACACGAAGGAGATCGGGTGAATAAGCGGAAGCCTCGGGAAGCGGCGTTTCGTGAACGCCCCGCCCCCCGTCCCCGGAACCGGCAACCCTCCTCCACTCGCCCGGCTTCTCAGCCACCCCGCCAACCCGTCAGGCATTCCGCTTCTCCGGGAGAGAAGCAGGAAGAGCGGATGAACCTTTCGATGGAGGAACAGATCCGGAAGTGGATCCGGAATCAGGGACTCCCCGAGCCCAAGCCGCAATGAGCCTCGCACGCCCCGTTGTCCTCTCCGGGGGACGTGCCGCGGGGTTCGCGCTCGGGAGCGCTCTGCTCCTGGCCCTCTCCTTCCCCCTTCCCGGCTGGTGGCCTCTCGCATGGGGAGCGTTTGTGCCGTGGTTCGCCGCGCTCCGCGGGAGATCTCCTGCGCAAGGCTTTTACCTGGGCGGCCTCTTCGGCGCCGGCTTCTTCCTGGCGACGCTCTACTGGGTGGCCGACACGATCCACCGATACGGCCACCAGCCATACGGCGTGGGGCTCTCCGTGCTCCTGCTCCTGATCCTCTACCTCTCCCTCTACCCCGCGCTCTTCGGAGCCCTGCTGTGCGTGGCCGAACGGAGGGATCTCCCCCTCTGGGTGACAGCCCCGGTGCTCTGGACCTCGCTGGAATGGTTGCGGGCCCATCTCTTCACCGGCTTCCCCTGGGCGAGTCTCGGCTACAGCCAGGCCGGGGTGTTGCCCATCATCCAGATCGCCGACCTCGCAGGGGTCTACGGCATCGGCGCCCTCCTCGTCCTGGTGAACGCGTTGCTCTTTGAGATCCTCCTGACGCCGTCCCGCTGGCCGCGGAAAGCCCTTCCGGCCGGAGTTGGAATCCTTGCCGTCGGCGCCGCGCTCCTGTACGGCGCGTGGCGCCTGCAGACGTACGACGCTCCCCTCACGCCTCACGCCTCACGCCTCACGCCGCCTGGCCCTACCGGGCCAGCCGCTGACCGAGACAAGACAATCCGCATTGCCCTCATCCAGGGGAACATCGACCAGGCCGTCAAATGGAACCCCGGGCGGCAGCGCGAGGTCCTTGAGACCTACCTGAACCTGACCCGCCAAGCCGTGGCTCCGAATCCCCAGGGAGGCCCCGCCAAACGGCCTGATCTGATCATCTGGCCGGAGACGGCGACCCCCTTCTTTTTCAACCGCCACTCCGCGTACGCGGGCGAGATTACCGCGCTCACTCGTGAGGTCGGCGCCCCCCTCCTCTTTGGAAGCCCGACGCGCGACACCGACGGCTCCGGCACGGTGCGTCTCTCCAACAGCGCCTACCTCCTCTCCCCCACTGGACAGATCGTAAGCCGCTATGATAAAATGCATCTGGTTCCGTTCGGCGAATACGTCCCCTTGCAGCGGTTGCTCTTCTTCGTCGGGCGGATGGTCGAGGCGATCAGCGATTTCCGCGCCGGGGAAGCCCACGTGGTGGCCCCCTTCAACGGGGGGAAGCTTGCCACGGTGATCTGCTACGAGATCATCTTCCCCCATCTCGTCCGCGAGTTCGTCCGGGAAGGAGCAAATCTCATGACCACGATCACCAACGATGCCTGGTTCGGCCGCTCCTCCGCTCCTTACCAGCACTTCGGCATGGCCGTCCTCCGGGCGGTGGAGCACCGGATCCCCGTGGCGCGGGCGGCCAACACCGGCATCTCGGGCCTGATCGCCCCGTCGGGCCGGGTCCTGGTCGCCAGCCCGATCTTTGAGGGCGGGATCTGGCAGGGCGAGGTGGCGCTTCGCAAGGAGACCACGCTCTATACCCGCGTGGGCGACCTCTTCGCGTACCTCTGTATGGGGGGAAGCGTGATCTTGCTGGGGTACGGACTGATTAGAAAACACAAGGGGTCTGCGGGATAGCTGGATGGTTGGATTATTGGACATAACCAGCCATCTAACCAACTAACTATCTAGCCATCTTTACGGACCCTGGAACCCTTGAACCCATAGATAAGAAGCACTGCATGACCGTACTGTTGGAAGACGATAAACGTAATCTACAAATGCTCGGCCAGCGCATGGCCGAGATCCGGGGGTACCTTTGACATCAACGGACGAAAGGCCCGCATTGCCCATCTCAACCAGGCCGCAGCCGCTTCCGAGTTCTGGAAAAGCCCCGAAGACGCCCAGAAGGTCCTGAAGGAAAAGCGGGAGCACGAGGACCTCCTCGCCCGGTGGGAGAAGCTCGAACGGACCCGCGAGGATCTCGACGTCCTCATCGCCCTCGGCGAGGAGGAAGGCGAGGAGGGAATCCTGAGCGAGCTGCAGGCCGGCTTGAAGGAACTCCGGCAGGACCTGGAGCGTCTGGAGGTGGAGACGCTCCTAAAGGGAGAGCAGGACCGGAGCGGCGCCATTGTCACCATCCACTCCGGCGCCGGCGGCACGGAATCGCAGGACTGGGCGCAGATGTTGCTGAGGCTGTACCTCCGGTGGGCGGAGCGGCGCGGGTTCAAGGCCATGGTCGTCGATCAGCAG
>JACRHK010000090.1 GCA_016217625.1 Nitrospirota bacterium | reverse complement strand
GCCGAGGAGGCGCGCCGGCTCGATTTCCGCGTCCACGCGGCAAAGACGCTTGAGATTTATGAGACGCTATGCCACAATAAGCACGCCATGACGGGGGCTCTTGAGTGATAGAATGGGGAGTGTTTGCGCAAGCCCGGCCTCTGAGAGGCCGGAACGCCTTATCTCCCGTGCGCTCTCTCGTCGTATGGGGTGGGGTGGCGACTCTTCTTGTGGTGCTCCCCATTGCGGGCACGGGGGGTGTCCGCTCGTTGGCGCTCTACGTCCCGCTGGTCCTGTGGTTGGCAGGGATGCTATGGCGAGGGGAAAGGCCGCGTTCTACCTCTCTCGATCTGCCGTTCCTCGCTTTTCTTGCGTGGGGGAGCCTGGCCTTGGTGGTCGCGGTCGATCCGCCGTACAGTCTGCATGAGCTGTACGCGAAGACGGGAGTCAGCTTCCTCTTGTTCTATCTGGTGGTGCATGAGATCAGGCAGGAACAGGTGCCGTGCTTGTTATGGGTCTTCGCCGGCGGAAGTCTTGTGATGGGAATCTATGGCGTCGGGGAGGCTGTCCGGCACTGGGAGGAGTTGGCTCCTTCGGGGTATCGTGTCCGCTCCCTGACTTCAGACTATAATTTCTTCAGCAACTACTTGGCGATGGCGATTCCGCTGCTCACCGCGCTCACGTTCAAGGCATGGGGCAAGGGGTTGCAGGTGGTCGCAGCGACCGCCGTCGGGATCTCTCTGTTGTGCCTGTTCCTCACCTTCAGCCGCGCGGCCTGGTTGGGTGTGGCGCTTGCCACCCTTGCGCTGCTGGCTTTTGCGGGTAAGCGGTTCCGGGCGGCCTTGCTGCTGGTTCTCCTCGTCCTGACGTTGGCGTTGGGCGCCGCCTTCCTGCGTCATGAGATCGGGATTGGAGAGCAGTCGCTGACGAAGGTCGATACGGCGGCGCCTCGCTTGGCCGTCTGGAGGATGGGCGTGGAAGAGGTGCTGAAACATCCTCTTGCCGGGATCGGCTACGGGAGGGAAAGCTTTCTGAAGGCGTATCCCGGCAACCCCATCACGCGGGAGGAGCGCGGGATCATCCACACGCACAATACCTTCTTGGAAATGGCCTTGCAGCTCGGCCTGCCGGGGTTGGCGATCTTTATCTGGTTGATCGGCGTCGTGGCTTTCGTCTTCTGGGAGGGGATGCGCCGCGCAGAAGGGAAGGAACGGCTGCTCCTCCTGGGACTCCTGGCAATGATGCTCTCCTATTTCACGCGCAATGCGTTCGACCATATGCACGTGGGCGCGTCGGCCCATCTGTTCTGGTTGCTGGTGGGGCTGGGGTTTGTGATCCGTGGATCCACGCAGCGCGGGGCTTTCAAAGGGTAGCATGGCGGACATGACGAAGGAACGCTTTCTGGAGTTGATCGAGCGGTTCCCCCGGACCCGCCTCCTCGTGGTAGGGGATATCATGGTGGACCGGTACCTCTGGGGGAAGGTCAGCCGGATCTCCCCCGAGGCACCCGTCCCCGTGGTGGATGTCGCCTCCGAGTCGCTCCGGTTGGGAGGGGCCGCCAACGTGGTCCACAACATCGTGACGTTGGGAGGGAAGGCCTCTTTGTGCGGGGTCATCGGACGCGATGAGATGGGGCGGAGGGTCTTGGAGGATCTCCAGGAGAAGGGGGTTTCCACTGAGGGGGTCGTGGTCGTAGAGGAACGTCCGACCACGCTCAAGACCCGGATCATCGCCCACAGTCAGCAGGTCGTTCGAATCGATCAGGAGGTTCGGGAGGAGACGGGTGACGGGACCATCGCCCTGCTCCTCGAACAGATCCGCAAGCAGCTCCCCGCGCTCGGCGGGATTATTATCTCCGATTATTGTAAAGGGGTGGTTGGCGCGTCGCTTCTTCGATCCCTCATTGCGATGTCGCAGGAACGCGGGATCCTGGTGGCCGTGGACCCCAAGGTCCGCCACTATTCCCTCTATCAAGGCTCCACGGTCATCACCCCCAACCTGGAAGAAGCGGCCCAGGGCTCTGGAATCCACATTGACGGGGAGGAAAGCCTCCTTCGGGCGGGAGTCGCGATCCTGAAGCAGTTGGGTTGCCAGGCCGTCCTCATCACACGCGGCGAGCAGGGGATGTCCCTCTTTCGCCGCGAGGGAAGCGTCACGCATATCCCCACGGTGGCGAAGGAGGTGTACGATGTCACCGGGGCGGGGGATACGGTCATCGGGGCCTTCACCCTCGCCTTGGCGGCCGGGGCCACATTCGAAGAGGCCGCCCATCTTTCGAATTACGCGGCGGGCATTGTGGTAGGGGAGGTGGGGACGGTTCCCGTGACGCGGGAGCAGATGCGTGAGCGGATCCTCGAAGCGTTCCATCCTCACACTGACTAAAGGATGCGTGGATGGCAAGGTCTCTGGTCACGGGCGGCGCCGGGTTCATCGGCTCCCATCTCTGCGAGGCCCTCATCGCACAGGGGGAGGAGGTCGTCTGCCTCGACAACTTCGACCCCTTCTACGACCCGGCGATCAAACGACAGCATCTCCGATCGCTCCTCGCGCACCCGCGGTTTCAACTGGTGGAGGGGGACATTCGGGACCTTCCGCTCCTGGAACGGCTC
>JACRHK010000082.1 GCA_016217625.1 Nitrospirota bacterium | reverse complement strand
TGCGCTGATTGCTGATAGCTGAAAGCTGATTTATTGGAGGCCTGCCGTGCGGGTGTTGGGAATTGATCCTGGTTCCGTCTTGAGCGGCTACGGGATCATCGACGAGGAAGACGACCGGCTCTTCTATGTGGTTTCGGGGATCATCGCCCCCAGCGCCAAGCATCCCTTCCCCCGGCGGCTAAAGAAGATCTACGATGACCTCCAGAAGATCATCGAGCGGCACCGCCCCACGCAGGCCGTCGTGGAAGACCTCTTTTTCGCCAAGAACGTGCAATCGGCGCTGAAGCTGGGCCAGGCCAAGGGCGTGGCCGTCTTGGCCGCCATGCACGGAGGCCTTCCCGTCTTCGAGTATTCTCCCACCGAGGTCAAGCAGTCCGTGGTGGGCTACGGCCATGCGGACAAGCGCCAGGTCCAGCAGATGGTGAAGACGCTGCTGGCCCTGAAGCAGGCGCCCCGGCAGCCGGACGCCGCCGACGCATTGGCCGTCGCCATTTGCCATTTCCATCACCGCCGGATGCGGGAGATGCTGTCAAAGAATGAAGTCCGAAGTCCAAAGTCCAAAGTCCAGAGTCCAGGGCCTGACATTGGACATCGGACATCGGACTTCGGACACTGACCCATGATCGGGTTGCTGACAGGGACGCTGGCCGTGAAGGCGCCCACGCATCTGGTTGTCGAGACCGGAGGGGTGGGGTATCAGGTGCAGGTCCCGCTCTCCACGCTCTATGCGCTCCCGGAGACAGGCCAACAGGTCCGGCTCCATATCCATACCCACCTGCGGGATGACGCGCTGCAGTTGTACGGCTTCGCCACGCCGGAAGAGAAGCATCTCTTCTTGATCCTTATCGGCGTCTCGGGCATCGGGCCCAAGCAGGGACTCAACCTCCTTTCCCGGGTTGACGCGCGGGAGTTCATCCGGGCGATTGCGCGGGGGGATAGAGCCTTCCTGGCTCGCATTCCCGGTGTGGGGAAGAAGACGGCCGACCGGTTGCTGGTCGAGCTTCCTGAAAAAATCGCGGCCTTGGCCCGGGAGTGGAAAGAGGAGGCGCCTGCCCCGCCTGGCGGGGATCAGGCGAGGGAGGACGCCCTCAGGGTCCTCGTGAACCTGGGGTACAAGCGGTCGCAGGCGGAAGAGGCTATCAAACAGGTGGCGGCGGAGGGAGCGGGGGCCCCGTCCCTGGAGACCCTGATTCGGAGCGCGCTGAAGGCGCTCGGGGGATAGTGAAAGAAAGCAATGAGCAATGAGCAATGAGCAATGAGCAATGAGCAATGAGCAATGAGATTTTCGCTCGTTGCTCAGCGCTCGTTACTCGTTGCTTGGTTTACGAGGAGATGGCTGAGCGGAAAAAGGAACGGATTGTGGCCCCGATAACCATCGAGGGCGAGGAGGATCTCCGCTTCGAGCTGAGCCTCCGGCCCACCACGTTTGAGGAGTTCGTCGGCCAGGAGGGGGTCAAGGGGAACCTCCGGATCTTCGTGGAGGCGGCCCGCCAGCGCAAAGAGGCGCTCGACCACGTCTTGCTCTGCGGCCCCCCCGGTCTGGGCAAGACCACGCTGGCCTATCTGTTGGCCCGCGCTCTTCAGGTGGACATCCGGGCGACGTCGGGGCCGGTGATCGAACGCCCTGGCGACCTCGCGGCGATCCTGACGAATCTCAAAGCCCGGGACATCCTCTTTATCGATGAGATCCACCGGCTCGGTCGGGTGGTGGAGGAGATCCTCTATCCGGCCATGGAGGACTACCAGCTCGACCTCCTCATCGGCCAGGGGCCAAGCGCGCGGACGTTGAAGATCGACCTGCCCCGTTTCACGCTCGTGGGGGCGACGACTCGGACTGGGTTGCTGACCTCTCCGCTCCGCGACCGTTTCGGGGTTTTCTGCCGTCTGGAGTATTACAGGGTGGAGGATCTCCGCCGGATTCTGGATCGCTCGGCCCGGATTCTGGGGGTCGCCCTGGAGCCAGAGGGCGCCGAGGAGATTGCCCGCCGCTCCCGGGGCACGCCGCGTGTGGCCAACCGGCTGCTCCGCCGCGTACGGGATTATGCGCAGGTGAAGGCCGACGGCGTCATCACGTGGGAGGTTTCCCGGGCGGGGCTGGAGCTGCTGGAGGTGGATGAGCGGGGGTTCGACGCCATGGACAGGAAGTACCTCCGGACGCTCATCGAGAAGTTCGATGGCGGGCCCGCGGGGATCGACGCGCTTGCCGCGGCGGTGAGCGAAGAGCGCGACACGCTGGAGGAGGTGTATGAGCCGTTCCTCCTGCAGGAGGGGTTTCTGGACCGGTCGCCCCGGGGACGGCTGGCGACCCGCCAGGCCTATGCGTATTTCGGCCTGAAGAAGCCCGGGCAGGAAGGGCTGTTTGGGGGGCAGGAGAGTCAGGGGTGAGGAGCCGTGAGGCGTGAGGGGGACTTAATGCAGAATGCGGAATGCAGAATGCGGCATGCAGAATGCGGAGCGCGAAATAAAATCAGCATTCCGCATTCCCCATTCCGCATTGGAGAGCGGCGGGTCTCACGCTGCTGCTTTGGCTGTTGGGGAGATGGAAATAAACCTCATCAGGAACAGGAGGGAGACGATGCGGGGCAGACAGGAAATCCGACTCGATAGTCGGCAGGTGGGACTCCTCGTAGCGAGCGGCGTGTTGATGGTCCTGGTGGCCTTTTCCCTGGGGGTGCTGGCCGGACGTCTCTATTTCCAGGAAGCGGCCCAGCCGGCATCTGTGAGCCCGTCGCCTCCTTCCCCGCAGGCCGCCCCGACGCACGTCGGGGTGGGGCCGGGTCTGCTCCCTCCGCTTCCGACCGAACCCCGCGCGGAGCCCCGCTCTGAGCGGGGTCAGGAGACCCTGCCTGCCGGCAAGGCAGGGGCCAAAGGATCCTCTCCCTCAAGCGGCGACCAAGCGGCCAAAGAAACGAAGCCGTCTCAAGAGGAGTTTACCTTCTATCAAACGTTGACCGGCAAAGAGCAGGCGCCGCATGTGGCGCTGCAACCCAAGGAGACGCCCAAGGAGTCGAAGGCCGCCAAAGAAGCCAAGAAACAGCCCGCTGGGACTGCCAAGAAAGAGACGGAGAAAACGAAAACCAAGGTCGCCAAAAAGGAGCAGCCCGCGAAGGAGCCGGCGGGGAAGCGCTTCTCGGTCCAGGTGGGCGCCTTTAAGGAGCGCCGGGACGCGGAGCAACTCCTTCTGAGCTTAAAGGACAAAGGGTACAGCGCCCGGCTGGACGTGGCGGAGCTTCCGGGGAAGGGGACCTGGTTCCGGGTGCGGGTGGGGAAGTTTGCCGACCGCTCCGAGGCGGACCAACTGGTGACGAAGCTGCAGGATCAGGAAAAGCGCCCCGCCATCGTCGTCACGGAGTAGAAACGTGACCGTGGCCCGTGACCGTGACCGGAATGAGAACACGTGACCGTGGCCCGTGACCGTGACCGGAAGATCTTTCCGTCACGGGTCACCGTCACGGTCACGGGTTTT
This sequence comes from Nitrospirota bacterium, assembly GCA_016217625.1. GTDB lineage: Bacteria > Nitrospirota > RBG-16-64-22 > JACRHK01 > JACRHK01 > JACRHK01. Next base: position 1,539 of record JACRHK010000082.1, on the reverse strand, counting down.
TCCGCAGATCTCCCAAATCGGCCGAAAAACGTTGACAAAACCCCGCGTCTGATTTATGATGATTTTTCAAAAGGATACAGCGTTAAGGCGAAGTCAGGAGTCAGAAGTCAGGAGTCAATCGTGATGGTTCCAGAACAATTTCCCCGGATGCAGCGCTTCCCTCCGTACGTGTTCAACGTGGTGAACGCCATGAAGCTTGAGGCGCGCCGTCGGGGGGAGGATATCGTCGATCTGGGGATGGGAAACCCGGACCTCCCCACGCCCCCGCACATCGTCGATAAGCTGATCGAGGCGGCCGGTAACCCGCGCAACCACCGCTACTCGGCTTCGCGAGGGATCACGAAGCTCCGGGCGGCCATCACCGACTGGTACCAGCGCAACTACAACGTCGATCTCGATCCCGAGACGGAGGCCGTGGTGACGATTGGGGCCAAGGAGGGGATCTCCCATCTGGCCCTGGCCCTCGTGGGCCCGGGAGACGTGGTCCTGACACCGTCACCCACGTACCCCATCCACCCTTACAGCATGATTATCGCGGGGGCCGAGGTGCGGAGCGTCCCGCTCAGGCAGGACAGCGATTTCTTCGCCGACCTGCTGGACGCTTATAAACAGACACTTCCCAGGCCGAAGATGGTGATCCTCAGCTTCCCCCACAATCCCACGACGGCCGTGGCGGATCTGAGCTTCTTCGAGCAAGTCGTCGCATTCGCGCGGGAGCATCGCGTCTGGGTGGTCCATGACTTCGCGTATGCCGACCTCTGCTTCGACGGCTACCGGGCGCCCAGCTTCCTTCAGGCGCCGGGGGCCAAGGAGGTGGGGGTGGAGTTCTTCTCCCTCTCCAAGAGCTACAGCATGCCGGGGTGGCGGGTCGGGTTCTGCGTGGGGAACCCCCAGGTGGTGGCGGCGCTCACCCGGATCAAGAGCTACCTGGATTACGGCGTCTTCCAGCCGATCCAGATTGCCGCCATCATCGCCTTGAACGGGCCGCAGGAGTGCGTCCGGGAGATCGCGGAGACCTACCGTTCGCGGCGCGACGTCCTTGTAGAGGGCCTGGATCGAGTCGGGTGGCAGATCTCCAAGCCCAAGGCCACGATGTTCGTGTGGGCGGAGATCCCGGAGGCGTTCAAGGCCCGCTTCCCGGAGCAGCGGTCATTGGAGTTCACCAAGCTCCTGCTCAAGGAAGGGAAAGTCGCCGTCAGCCCCGGGATCGGTTTTGGCGAGTACGGGGACGATTACATCCGCTTCGCATTGGTGGAGAACGAGCACCGGATCCGCCAGGCGGTCAAAGGGATCAAAAGAGTGTTGGGATAAGAGAGACCCTGCGCCCCGCGCTTCGTGCTCCGCGATCCGCGCGCAAGCGCTAGGTTGAGGTTAAAGTTAAGGCTAAGGTTCAGATAAACCTCAGCCTCAACCTCAGCCTTAACCTTGCCGGGGCTCGTAGCGCGAAGCCCGTGACTCCTATGGACATCATCCAGATCGGCATCATCGGCTTTGGCACGGTGGGAACCGGCGTGCTCCGCGTCCTTGAGCGGAACGCTC
>JACRHK010000081.1 GCA_016217625.1 Nitrospirota bacterium | reverse complement strand
GTGCCGGTCTAACGTCTTCCGCCATTTCCTGGGGATGGTCTCCGCTCCATAGGCGGCTCCCGCCAGCATCCCGGCCAGGGCGCCGGTGGTGTCCGCATCCTCGCCCCGATTCACCACGGCCACCAGACACGACGCGAAATCCTCCGTGCTGAAGAAGAAGTGAAAGACCGTCTGGATGGTCTCCACGATATAGCCTGAGGCGCGCCGTGGATAGGGGTTGAAGCGGAAGACGGGAAACCTTTGTACCAGGCCATCGGCCAGCGAACGAACAGTGCTGATGGGCTCCCCCAGGATGAGACGGCGGGTCATCTCCGCCAGGGTCTCCACGGCGGCATCGGAGAGGGGATGGTGGTGGGTGAGGCGCGCCTGGGCCAGGCTTTGGGCCCGGCAGGCCTCTCCGTCGTGGAGCGTGGCCAATACGATCGGCAGGTTCCGCATGGCCGCGCCGTTCCCGGCCTGGTCCTCGCTGGGTAGCGCCTCGAGGGTTCCCTCAAGCATGTAGCGGCGGATCCCCCGGCGGCAGGTATTCCCTACGTCCACGGGGCGTGCTTTGAGCCAGGCGGCGAACGCTTCCGCCACGGCGCGGAGATCGAAGCCGCCCTGAGTCAGGAGGGCCCGCCCGAGCGCGAGGGACATCTCGGTGTCGTCCGTCACCTGTCCCGGGCGCAAATGCAGCCAGCCTCCGCCGCAGATGCGGCGGTGGACACCAAACCGGGCGCGGATCTCGCCCGGCGTCAAGAACTCCACCGTGGCCCCCAACGCATCCCCCACGGCCAGCCCCAGATAGGCGCCCAGGGCGCGAGTCTTCAAATCGTTCACCAGTAGCTCACCGTTACCCGATAGTCCCCGCCGATGACCAAATACTCCGATTCACACTTGAGGGGATGCTCCGGCAGCAGCTCATTGAAGAACAGGATCTTGTAGACGGGCACCCGGGTCTCCAGGATGTAGTCGCCGAACTCGTCAGCGATCTCCCGCCGGGATGTAAAAGAGACCAGATTGTTCTGGCGGACCACTGCCTCCCGGCGGCTCAGGCGCTGGAGGATCTCATGTTCATGGAAGTCATTCACACCCCGGTAGAGGGTCAGGTGGCGGCTAGATCCGGTAAAAAAGCGGGGGAAAGCCCACTGGCAGAACTCATAGAGCAGGTCCAGTTGTGGGTAGATGCTGTTGTTGTGAAAGCGACTGGACATCTTCTCCTCCACGTAGGCGATCCAGGTTCGTGAGGCGAAGCTCCGGAGGGGTTCCTTGTGGAATGTGGGGTAGAGGCCGAAGCGGCTTTCCACCCATCCCTTCAGCACGGCGCCTTCGGGCCCGTTGGCGTCGAAGTTCCACCCCCTGAGCAAGCGGAGGTAGCTGCTTTTGAAGCGGCGTCGACCGCAGGGGGCAGTACCCGCAGCCTGTTCGGGGTTCAGGCCGAAGACGACCGCCATGTAGTCCTGATATCGCTCTGCCGCTTCAAGGGGGGAACTTGCCCGGTTGAGGAGATCCCAGAGACCGCGGTTGCTCTCCCAGACCCCGTGGATGTGGAGTCGCACGGGATAGTCGTTGTAGGCGGGGTTGGCGAGGAGGCCCGTTGGGATTCCCACCAGGTTCGTGGTATGGCCTCGCTCGGTTACAATTTTCTCACCTCGATCCCGTACTTCTGGATCCGGTAATTGAGCTGCCGGACGGTGAGTCCCAGCATCCGGGCCGCCTTGGCCTGGACCCAGCCGCACCGCTCCAGGGTTTCCAGGATCCGAAGGCGCCGGTCCTCCTCCGGAGAGTCGGCCGCCGGGGCCTCTGTAGGGGGTAGTTTGGCGGGTGTGCCAGTCCCCGGAGTGAAGGTCCGTGAAAGGAGGGCCCCCTGCAGGAAGCTGGGACAGCTCTCGCAATGGAAATCCTGCCCTGCGATCGCATTCTCCTTCTGCATTACGACAACCCGCTCCAGGCAGTTCTCCAGCTCCCGCACGTTGCCGGGCCAGGCGCAGCGCATCAGCACCTCCAGGGCGTTCGTCGTCAGGCGGCAGGATCGGCCGTACTCTTGGTTCACCCTCTTGAGAATGTGCTGGGCAAGCGGCGGGATGTCTTCCCGGCGTTCCCGAAGGGGGGGTAAATAGAGGGTCACCACGTTGACGCGGAAGTAAAGGTCCGACCGGAACGCTCCCTTGGACACGGCTTCCTCCAGGTTCCGGTTCGTGGCCGCGATGAGGCGGACATCTACCTTCAGGGTCCTGGTGCCTCCCAGCCGCTCGAACCGCTTCTCCTGTAAGACCCGGAGGAGTTTGGCCTGGAAGGAGAGGGGCATGTCGCCGATCTCGTCGAGGAAGAGCGTCCCCCCGTGGGCCAGCTCGAAGCGCCCCTTCTTCTCTCCGGTCGCACCCGTGAAGGCCCCCTTCTCATAGCCGAACAGCTCCGCCTCCAAAAGCGTCTCGGGCAGGGCGGCGCAGTTGAGGGCGATGAAGGGGCCGTCGGCCCGTGGGGAGTTGTAATGGATGGCCCGGGCGATGAGCTCCTTCCCGGTGCCGGATTCCCCCCGCAGGAGCACCGTCGCCCGGCTGGGCGCCACGCGCTTCACCGCTTCGAAGATGGAGTGCATGACCTTGCTCTGCCCCACGATATTGTCCAGCTTGTGCGCGCGGTGGAGCTGGTTCTTCAGGCGCGACTGCTCCTCCAGCAGGTCCTCCCGTTCTTTGGTGATCTGTCGGTGCAGGGCCACGGTCTGGCCGATGAGGTTGGCCACCATGGAGAGGAAGCGGAGGTCCTCCTCGTAGGAAAACATCCCTTCTCGCGGAGAGCGATCGATGCTCATGACCCCCAGAGTCTCCCTCCCCCGACGGATCGGGACCGCGACGAAGGCGATATGCTTCACCTTCATCTCGGGCCGGCGATGGGTCTTGTCCAGGAAGAGGGGTTCGGATCCCACGTCGGGGATCACCATGGGGAGGCCAGTGGCCAGCACCTTTCCGGTGATTCCCTCGCCCACCCGATACCGGATCCGTCGCCGCTCCTCCTCGCTTAAGTCCAGGGCCGCTTCGATAAAGAGATCCTTCGTGTCGGGATCCACCAGGGTGACTGTCCCCTTCTTCATCTCCAGGAAGCCGTCCAGGATCCGGAGCACCGCCAGGAGAGCCTTCTCCAGGTCCAGGGTGGAAGCCAGGATCTTGCTGACCTCGTAAAGGGCCGCGAGCTCCCGTCCTTTTTGCGTTGAGACAGGGATGTGTTGGAGATCGGTCATAAGGGGTTGCTTCTCCATTTACCCCGTTAGAATAGGCCGCCGACTCCTGTCGGCGGTGGTTATAAGATTGCTGATGGGAGTTTAAGGCGCCCATCAGCCAATCGTGAAGCGCCCGTTTTTCTAACGGGGTTTACCAGGCCCGGTCGATGAGCTTGAGCCCCGCAATGGCGAGCACACAGCCCAAAAGCTGCTGGAGCCTGACTGATGAGAGATGCCCGGCACCCACAAGGGATCCTGCGAAGCCTCCGATCCAGACGGCGGCTACCAAGGGGATCAGCAACGCCCAATCCAGCGGGGTTCCTTTGATGAGGAGGTGTGCTGAAAGGCCACTGAGGGAGTTGAGTACGATAAAGGCGGCGGAGGCCGCTGCGGTTTGCTTGGCATCGGCCCATCCCAGCAGCAGGAGGAGGGGACTCAAGAAGATGCCTCCCCCTACACCGACCATGCCGGCCAGTAGACCCAGCAGGCCTCCGATGGGCAGCGCGAACATCCACGGCGGCCCGGTCTTTAGAGTCCAGGTAGGGCCGACCACGCGAGGAAGGAGCAGAAAGCGGAGCGCTGCGACAAGCAGGGTTCCGCCCAGCAGCCCCGCATAGATCCGTTCCCCGACCGTGATCATCCCTCCCACGAAGGTCGCCGGAATGGAGGCCACGGCAAAGGGAGCCAGCAAGCGGGAGGAGAAATGCCCGGCCTGCCAGTAATTAAAAAGGCTTGTGGAGGCCACCACGATGTTCAGAACTAAGGCGACCGGCGTGATGTCTGATCGGGCAAATCCCGCCAGCGCCAGCACGGCCAGATAGCTCGATGCTCCGCCATGTCCTACAGAGGAATACAGCACGGCGATCAGCAACACGCTGGGAATCAGCACAGTCCAGAGATGACTCTCCATTGGAGACCTCGTTCGCTAAAGTGATGGTGCGTCTTGCTGGACAATAAACGGGGGATTCCTATCTATACGTATAGAACCAGCAACTTTCGTGCCATAAATCACAGTGGGGAGGAATCCCTTGTGAGACCGAACAGATAAGCGTACTAGATATATAGGAAAGATTGCCTGTATCCAATATGACGCGAAAGTGTAAGGAATGTCTCAGGGACGATCCGCGCCTGGCGGGTTGCGCGTGTGCAGCGAAGGACCTTCGAGGGAAGCGCACGGAGCGCTGTCTTACAAAAATGTCCTACCCCTACAAATCTGTTCCTTTCTTATCCGGTGGCGCTTGGGGCGGCACTGCCTGCCACACGCTTGAGCAGCTCCTTGAGGCGCGCGATCCGCGCTTCCATGCGCTCAATGGCCTTGCGAGCCGCCTCGGGTCCGGTCTCGCCGGGCTCCAGTTGTCGGTAGGCCGTCTCGATGGGGTTGTCTTCATAATGGGCGAACTGGTAGAGCGTGGCATCCACGGCCCGACAGAGCTGCTGGATCGCGGCCTTCGTCCGCTGGCTGATCGCGAAGAGCTGCTGCGCCCGGTCGGGGCCGATCCAGCTAATGATCGACCAGCGATCGCCGGGGGGTGCGGTTGCGGTGAGGTACTCCTTCCAGACGGCGATGGCTTCTTCGCAACCCGCACTCAACGTCCGAAGGTGCGCGAGGACCTCTTCGCGTTCTTTCTGCCTCTGGGCCGGCCACTGGGCCGCGAGGTCCACGGCTTGTTCGAGCAGGCGCATCTTGCCTATACACGTGATGAAGCTTAATCGAGTCTCTTATGCAAAATTCACAACGGCTACCTGGCGCTTCTCAGCGAAGTTCTGGCGATGAAGTCGAATGCGCTCAATTTCATGCAGCGTCTCTGCCGTAAAGTAACTCTCTCCACAGAAAGGACAACTGATCACAGGAATTTTCTCGATGACAAGGAGGTTCTTGCCTTTCCCGTAGCTTCGCGTCACGCGGCGTATACGAGCACCCTCCTTGCCACAAATAGCACAAACCATTGATGCCTCCCTTCTCTTGCTATGTCAGATACACGGTGATGATGACTAATTTCCCTGTTACGGCCAATTTGCCCACGACAGCGACTTCATCCCCTGCAAGGGTTTGCCCTTGAATAAGGTATTTCCATTCACCGGTATCACGGTCTTTCTGCCGTGCAAGAACTTCTCCTGTAAGAATACCACGCTCTACGTCAGAAATCGATAACCCGTCATCGTGCATTTCTTCTTCGGCATGCACCGTCATCACATACCGACAGGTGCGTACTTTCTCCCGCATCAGCTTCAAGATGCGGTCATACACGGTCTGCTCCGAGACGAGTTCATCGTGCAATCATCTCCGAGTTGCACCGAACACTTCGAGGTAACTTAGCATAACCATTATACAAAATCAAACCGGGGGAAGTTTGCCGGAACCTATGGGAATTGCCTACGGTTATAGACACGCGGTCGGGGTTGGACGGACCATGCTATCTGGCGATGGCATTTCTGCTGCCCTCGCCGCGGCGTCTTCCCTTCCGGTGTCCCGGCGGGTGTTGAGAGCGGATCGCCTCCCTGGCCCAGGACGCGAGCAGGTCCGCGTCCTCCAGGATCTCCAGGGGCACCTCGTAGTAGGTCTTGAGAGTCTGCTTGGCGTTGGGCCGGAACGGCTCCATCCCCCGCTCTTCGTACGCGGGGCGGGAGGCCGGATCGGTCTTGAAATAGAGCCGCCCCCGATGCAGGATGCCGAAGAAGACCCCGTCCAGATAGAGCCCGTAGCCGCCGAACATGGGGCGGCAGTCCACGCCGCCCAGACCGCGCAGTTGGTCCAGCACGAACTCCTTGAACGAATCGTCCTTGCGCGTGCGCACCCGCTGCACGTTACCTCGCCCGTTTCAGCACCTTCCTGATCGCGGCGATGACTTGGTCCGGCCGATCCTCCTGGAGGTAGTGGGAAGCGTCTTCCAGCTCATCGACTTCGGCCTTGGGGAAGTGGGACAGCCAGCGGTCGAGGTATCGCCGCTTCCCGAAAGCGGGGTCGCGCTTGGGCCAGACCATCGCGACCGGTTTGTATTTGAGGAGATGGAGCCTGGCCTCGATGGCGGCCAGCCAGCGAGCCGACCGCCGGATCTCGCCGGGGAAGACCCAGGTGCCCATGCGGGAGGCTGCCGTGGGGAAGGGGTCGGTGTAGGCCTTCAAGAGCGCAGGGGTGAGTCTCTCTTTATGAAAGATGCCGGAGGGGACGATCTTCCTGGCGAAGAAGTTCTTCTTGATCTGGAGAAGCTTCCCCAAGGTGCGCCCCCCCATGATCCGGGAGAAGAGGCGCGCGTTCCAGTCCGGCGGCCAGCACCAAGTGTTTAAGATCACCAGGCCGGCGAAGTCCTGGGGACGCTGAACGGCGACGGACAGGCCGATCGGCCCGCCCCAGTCCTGGCAGACGAGAATGATCTTCCTGAGCCCGAGGTGGTCGATCAGAGCGTTCACCCACTGCGCATGCTCCTGCGGCGTGTAGCCGTAGCCGGGGGGATGATCCGAATACCCGAAGCCGGGGTAATCCGGGGCGATAAGACGGGCATCCGGCCTGAGCGCTTTGATGATGTTGCGATACAGATACGACCAGGTCGGGTTGCCGTGCAGCAGGAGCACCGGCGTCCCCGCGCCCTCATCGACATAATGCATCCAGGAGCCGCCCCGCTCCAGCCAGCGGCTGACAAAGGGGTATTCCCCGGGATCCACCGAAAACTTCCTAACAGGGTGCGGGGTCGCCATCAGAACGGTTTCCGTGCGACCACGATCCGGATCGCCATGGGAAGAGCCACTCCGCTCCCCGTCCGGTAGGATTCCGCCGCGCGCTTGATCGCGGATTCGGCCTGTTTCTTTTGTTCCGACGAAAGTTCGGCGAAGAGCGGCTGGAGCGGCGCGGCCATCTCCATCAGACTGGAAAAGTATTCGTCCGCAGAATCATAGACCGACTCGCCGATCCATTCCTCGTCCGTCAACCCCCGCAGTCCGGCCCGCTCCGCCATGCCCAAGAGGTCTCCCGGCCGGGCTAACCGGAAAATGCCGGGCTGTTCCGGATCGGGCGGGGGAAGGGTCAGATAGGCCTTGAGGACATTCATCGGGATGGAGATGAAGGGATTGTTCTCCGGAGCCGACCAGACCGCGGCGGCCAGGTAGCCTCCGGGCTTCAGAACACGGGCGATCTCGCCGGCCGCTTTCGAAATATCCGGCAGGAACATCAGGCAGAAGCGACTGATCACGGCATCAAACGTCGCGGGTTCGGAGGATAAGCGGGTGACATCGCCCGCCAGGAACTCCACGTTGGAGAGCCCCAGGGCGCGGGCTCTGCGCCGCGCGACGGCGAGCATCCCCTCGGCGAGATCAAGGCCGAGGACGCGGCCGTTCCCGCCGACCGCCTGGGCGGCCAGCAGGGCAGGATAGCCCGTCCCGCAACCGAGGTCCAGGACCTGTTCGCCCGGACGCAACCGCGCATCGCCGATCAGGCGGTAATTGATAAATGTCATGTTCCGATCGATCAATACATCCCATTTGTCCCAGGCCGGGGCGACGCGGTTCCAGTCAAGCCGTTGGGTCTCAATGAACTGCTGCGGATCTATCTGGGGCATGCGAATCCTCCCTTTGTGATGGGACCGTGACCAATCCTCCCTCCTAGAATAGCACAAATCGGGGAGGTCCATCGTCAGCCGCTCCTCACTGGGCCATGATGCCGCCATCCACAGGCAGGATGCTTCCCGTGGTCCACACGGAGTCCTCTGAGGCGAGGTAGAGAGCCGCCTGGGCAATCTCCTCCGGCCTGCCGATCCGGCCGAGGGGATGGATAGAATCAAACCACTCCCGCGCCTGGGGATCGCCGGTCCAGGCGGCGACACCCGGCGTATCCACCGCGCCGGGGCAGATGGCGTTGCACCGAATCCCGTCTTTGGCATACTGGATCGCAACCGTCTTCGTCAGCATGTTGACGCCCGCTTTGGCGGCGGCATAGGCATGGGCGGGGAAGCCGGGCAGGGCCTTGAGAGCGGCCACGGTCGAGATGTTGACGATGGAGCCGCTTCCCTGCTTGAGCATCTGCGGGATCACGGCCCGGGTGAAGCGGAAGACCCCCTTGAGAAACACGTCCAGCGTCTCATCCCACACCGCGTCCGTCGTTTCGTGGAACGGCCCCGCGTGGAACAGGTTCCCGGCGTTGTTGACCAGGATGTCCACCCGGCCGAACTGCTTGTAGGTCTTGTTGACGGCGTACTGGACGTCGGCCTCCACCGTCACGCTGCCGGGAATGGCGAAGGCCAGGCCGCCTGAGTGATTGATTGAGTCCACCACCTTGTTCAGCACATCTTTCCTGCGGCCCGTGATCACCACCTTGGCGCCTTCCTTTGCAAACCGTGTTGCTATGGCTTCACCGATGCCTGTTCCTCCACCTGTCACAATCGCCACCTTACCTTTTAACCGCATGTTGACCTCCTTGAATCGCTGATTGATAGCGGGCGAGCAGTCCGGGATCGTCGATTGACCCGTGGTGATGCACCTGCCGCCAGCGTCCATCCATCAGCCGAAAGATCCGGCTGGTCCTGATGGCCAGCGGGATCACGGTCTCACCGAGGCGGAATTCGCCCCGCTCCCTTCCCACCGCGTAGAACATCTCCTGCGTTTCATGGATTGTGTAGTCGTAAAACTCTACATAGACGCGAGCGGATCCGTGGAAGATCCGTTCATAGACGGCCTTAATTTCCTCCCAGCCCCGCTTGATCCCGCCCAAGGGATTGTCCATCGCGATCTCATCGGATTGAGCCCAGTTCTCCGCCATGACCGTCATGTTCCCGGCATTGAAGGCGTGATAAAACTGAACCAGCGCGTGGAACGGCAACGACAGGTCACCCTGGTCTTCCTGACCGGTGATCGGTGTCTGTACGGGATTCATGCGTCATTCCTCCGGAACAAGCCATCAGGCCCTGTCAGCCGCTCCTGGCGCATCCAGTCGACGATCAGTCGAACGATCGTGAAGGCCTCGAACCCTGCGACGCATCAGATCCAGCGCCGGACGGTCGATCGATAGGCACGATACGCCGCGCCAAACCGGGTGTCCAGGTACCGCTCCTCCCGCTCGATCACGCCGTATCGCATCACCAGCAGGACGGCGGGAAGCCACACCAGGGGCCAGAACGTGTTCAAGGCCATCGCCATGCCGATGTACAGGAACGTTTGAGCGAGATAGAGCGGATTCCGCGTCCATCGAAACGGGCCTTGCGTCACGAGCACCGTCGCCGAGGCATACGGATTCGCGCTCGTCCCCGCAAGACCCATGGTGCGGAAGGCTCCGCGCGCCAGCAGGATCCCCGCCGCGATCAGCAGCGTCCCCCCGAGCACTCTCATCGGCCAAGACCCGACACGGAGGGGAACCAGCGCGTGCAGGAGCAAGGCCACGCCGAACGCCACCGCATAGATCAGAAGCGGCGGCGCGATCACGCTGGGGTTATCCCGTGCATCGGCGCCCATCAGGAACTCGACCCCTTCGCACCCGTTGACCGTCGCGAATCAATCGCCGTCCGACAAAACACCCTACCGACTCGACCGAGGAACGAAGGCTTTCGCTTCCTCCGCCAGCGCGGTCCAGGCGCCCGCGGTCTCCGGCTCCACAGCCACCCATTCTTTCATGAGACGGCCGTGGCCGGGATCGAACGGCGTCGCGCGTCCGGACTCAACAAGCGCCTCGACACGCTCACGGGGCAGTTTCACCACAAGCCAGCCCTTGACCAACATGGCGAACACCTTGCCCCGAACCTTAAATCCCTGCGATCCGAACATCTTCGCTGAAGTCACGCTGCGGTCACGCAGCAACGCCTCGCTCAAGGATTCAAACCGCGCGTCTGGGGCCGCCGGTGTCGTCGCTGATCCCGCCTTTTTCTTTCGAGGCATCGCGCCCTCTCACTGTGGTGAGCCGGACGCTCGTGCGCCCGTCTCGACAAATCGCTTCAGCCCATCGAACACGTCGGCAATGGTCCGATCAAGCGTCTGGCGCATGACCAGGCGATCCAATAACGACCCAAGAATCCCGAACTTCACTCGATACTCCATCCGCTGGCTGACGACCGTTTCAGAACCGTGTGGCTTCACGTCCGTCCGCCACCTCATGAACGCAACAGGCCAGGGGCTCTCATACAATTCCAGCGCGATGGCTTGGTTAGGCTCCCACGCGATGACGCGCTCCTTCAACACGCCCTTTGGCTTGAGGTCACACTGCCGGCTCGCCCCGACCCCCTGTCTATTAGTCGAGATGTACTGGGCGCGCGACACCGTGGGGTTGTAGTGTTGCACGGCTTCGAGGTCGGCCAACACCTTCCAGACCTTGTCCGGCGGTGCGTTGATTGTGATCGTGTGCTGAAGTTCCGGCATGATGCTCCTCCTTTTTGCCCATACGCAAGGCGTCGACGACGCCATAACTAATGGAAAACAAGCGGCAAGAACGGTCGGAAGTCGGCACTGCGCCAGTGCCGGCTGCCATCGAACATCACTTCGAGTAGGTGTTCCGAGCCTGGCCGGACCGAAACCACACCAGACCGCAGGACAGTCTGTGCGACACCTGAGAGCGGCTGCACTGACAGACTCGTGAGTCGCACGCCAGTGACTTCCGGAAATCCGATCGGGTGCGTCAATGGTTGCCGCTTCTCTACCTGTTGGGAATCGGCCCGCCGGACAACATCCATGTAAAACCACAGAGGCTCTGCTATCGGTGTGTCCTCCCCCACATAGATCACCAGAGAATCTCGCAGGTAGGGAGGTCGGTATTCCCAAGCGGGAAACGGCACGTCTGTGCTCCTGGGATCTGCCGGGCGCACGCAGATGCCGAACGGAGACGCTTTGCTGTTCCAGCCTGACCAGCGCTCCCAGAGCTGTGTGCGCCCGACGGGTTCGCTCTGCGCCTCGGCGGCATCATGCACCCAGAGCAGTTCGAGCATCGCGTTGTGGAAGAAGAAGCGGCGGTTGGCCGTGCCTTGCCCGGGGTGTACGTTGGATGCGCCCTCCGTGAGGCCGAACGTGATCAGATGTTCGGCTTCCGGGGCTCCCACCGCGGTACACACAAAGAGATGATCGAATTCATATCCCATGAGTTTCCTCAGGCAGAACGTGTTCGCCTGTCCTTCGCCCCGGTCGCCTTCTTCTTCCGAGTTCCCTCCTCCCATCGTCGAATCGTCTCCGGCATCTTCTCTCCCACACAGCGAAGGAAGAACACGGCCGTGGACCCGCCGAGGAATGAGAACCGCCGGCCCAGTGCTTTGCACAAGGCGTCTTCGCCATCACGACTCACCTCGTCGAGGTAGGCTCGGACCGACCCGTGTTGCCGTTGAATGGCCTGCAGCTCGCGCGCATTGTCGATCGTCGCCATGATCTTGCGGTAGTTGCGCACGATGCCGGTATCCTTCATCAATCGCTCGACATCCGGCTCGCCAAAGCGCGCGACCTTCGCGATCACGAACCCGCCAAACGCCTTCCGAAAGTTCGGCCACTTGTCCTCGATCATCGTCCAACTAAGGCCCGACCGGAAGATCACCTTGGTCATGACCACGAAATAGCCGTTATCGTTTCTGGGCTTCGTACTAACCTGGCACAACATGGCCTCTCCCGACGCAGGTTTGGTGGTAACCTTGCGAGAGACCGAGCGCGTCCTCGCTGTTCCGGCTGTTCGTCCCATGCCCCCCCTCCGGATGGCGTCCCTTAGTCCGACTCGATTCGCCGTTTGGGCAACTCCAGACACTGCGTGTAGATCCCTTGGAATATCTCACCGACCGCCGCTTCCTGGCTCGGATCAAGAACCTCGAACTCGGTGTCCCATACCACAAGCGCCCCTTGCCCCTTGGCCTCGACGCCGAAGCGGCCCCGGTAGTTCTTCACGGGCAGCGGCCCTTCGGCGATCGTGTAACGGTAGGAGCGTGTTGTATGGGAGTACTCACTGATGCTCTCGTGGAGCTCCCCGCTCCCATCCGCCATCGTGCAGACCCGCTTCGAGCCTTCGACCTTGGCATGGGCGATCATGGGGATCCATTTCGTGACACCTGCCAAATCGCCCACCACGGCCCAGACCTTTTCTGGCGATGCGTGAATCTTGACGGTATTGTGAAACGTCGTCATCACGACCTCCTTTTCACTGGCCTGCTTTTGGCTGCCAGAGGCCCAGGGCGGCGCCGGTGGGATCCATGATCACGCTGAACCAGCCATATCCCGGAATCTCCGTCACATCTTTAACCACATTCGCCCCGAGCGATTTGGCCTTCCTGGTCGAGGCCTTGACGTCCTCCACCAAGACATACGCCATCCAGGAGGAGGGCATGTTCGGCACGGGGTTCTTCATCATCCCGCCGCCGGTGCCCTCACCGACCTCGATCATCGTATAGCCCATCTCCGACATGTCCTGGAGCCTCCAGTCGAACAAGTCTTTGTAGAACTTCTTGGCTTTGGCGACGTCGTTGGTTTGCAGCTCGACGTGGCAGAATGGATTTCCCATGGCGTCCTCCTTTCGCTCTTTGAGGTTAACTTTTGTATGCGGCTGCGAAGACTTGAGAAAACTCTTCAATGCTGGTTGGCGTGGTATTTCTCTCTGAGCGCGCTTCTGTGGGCTTCAGGGTCCCTTCATTGAAGGCGCGGTACATTTCATTGAAGGATCGCGCCATGTCGATCGACAACCCCATCCCGACCATGGCTTTTTCGGCGTCCTCGTAGGAGAACTGCGCGTAAGGAAGATCGGGCTTGCCGATGGCCTTGCCGAGGATACGGGTGGTCTCTGGCATGGTCAGGTCCCTCTGCCCCAACAATTCCTTGGTGGATTTGCCCGCGAAATCGAGCCGCAACAGGCGTTCTATCGCTTCCGCAGCGATATCCTTTGTGGCAATCATCGGGATGGGGAGGTCGCCCCTCAGCGGGCTTCCGTTCATGCCCATCGTCTTGATCAGGTGAATGCTCCAGAAGAGGTTCTCCATGAAGTAGGTGGGTCGCAGATGGAGCACATGAGCGCGATCCAGTTTATTGAGCCGCTGCTCCATAGCGTAAAGCCCCTTGATGGGGCCTGTCTTCTCCGGGAGGTGGGCGCCGAGGCTGCTGAGGTTGACGACGTAGGGAACCTGAGCCGCAGCGATCGCTGTGGAGAGCGCTTCACCGACCTTGTTTTGGTATGCACGAAAGTTTTCAGCTTGATAGTTTGGGGGAATCATGACATAGACGGCTTTCATCCCCGTGAAGGCCCGGGTCAGCGCCGAGGCATCCTCCAGCGAGCCAATAAATGGCTCGGCGCCCTTGTCCGCCAACGGTCTCAGCCGCTCGGCGCTTCGCCCGATGACCCTGACTCCCTGCCCCTTGGCGATCAACGCTTCGGCGATCTTTTTCCCCGTGTTCCCTGTGGCGCCCGTAATGGTATACATCGCGTTCTCCTCCTACTGGTTTCCATTTGAATGGCTCACAGAAAAACCGCCCCGATGCCTTTGGATACGGGGCGGTCCGAAGAACATCGGACCGCTTTTGATATCGAGGTTGTTTATCATGCTCGTTATCTCATGAGGTCCTTCACTTCTCGGTACCGAAAGCAGTCCGTGGTGTGGTCGTTCACCATGCCCACCGCCTGCATGTGCGCATAGATGACGGTGGGGCCGAGGAATTGGAATCCCCGTTTCTTCAGGTCCTTGGCCCAAACCACTGCTTCGTCGGTGTATGGCGGGTAATCCTTCAGTGTCCGCAGCCTGTGGACGATGGGCTTTCCGCCGACCCACGACCACATGTACCTGGCGAAGGTGCCGAACTCTGCGCGCACCTCCAGGAAGCGCTTAGCGTTGCTCACTGCCGCATCTATTTTGGCCCGGTTGCGGATGATGCCGGGGTCCTTGACCAGCCGCGCCACGTCGAGCGCGCCGAAGCGGGCGATCTTCCGATAGTCAAAGTTGGCGAACGCCTTGCGGAAGTTGTCGCGCTTGTACAGCACCGTCCGCCAGGAGAGCCCGGCCTGGAATGTCTCCAGCACGAGGAACTCGTAGATTCTCCGGTCCTCGCGCACCGGCACGCCCCACTCCGTGTCGTGGTATCTCAAGTAGAGCGGGTCGTCGAATGTTTGCCAGGGGCAGCGTTGTAATTGCTTTTCCATAATTTTGATTTGCCACGCCCGCTCAGGATGAAGTGAAGCCATTCCTGTTGCCTACCGGGCATTTTTTTCCCGCCTATTTCCGGAAGGGGAAAAATATCCTCGGCCCTATCCCTCAAAGAGACTCTTGAGGTACCGCTTGTAGTGGCTCAGGTTTTTCTCGACTACCTTCATGTCCTGATTCGCTTTAGCCAGGATGAGCGAGCCTTCCATCACGGCAATAAAATGTTCTGCCAGACTGTGGGCATCGATCGCGGTCTTCGGCCGGTGCTTTGCTTTGGCGCGCTCCAGGTCTTGCCTGAGCGCATCCGCCCACTGGACGAAATGGTGCGCGCATCGGGAACGAATCTTCGGACGGGTGTGTGACAGCTCCTGAGCGAAGTTTCCCAGCAGGCACCCATTGATCGCCTGAGGGTTCCTGGACAGCTCAATCGCAAAATCCACGTAGCCATAGACCCTTTGCAGGGGGTCGCGCTTCTTGAGGAAAGGGGCCTGCTGGAAGGCCTGGAACCTGGTGGAGACAAAGCGATCCAACACGACCCTTGCCAGGTCCTCCTTGCTCCCGAAATAATGAAAGAAGCTCCCCTTCGTGAGGTCGGCTTGCCGGCAGATCTTCTCGACGGAGGTCGCCTCGTACCCCTTGGCCAGCATCAGCCGCTCGGCCGCCTCGATGAGTCTCTCTTTCGTCGGGGAGTGCTCTAGCGCCTTTTTCATGGCATACCAACCGGTTGGTATAATATTATCCGCAAGAGAATCCCCCCGTCAAGAAAAAAATTCACAGGTGGGTTTGTCAACCGTATCCCTTTTCCCCTTGAGCCGGGAGGCTGTCGTCTTGCCAATGGCCTAAAGGGCGCGGTAAATCCCATCGGGCTGAACCACTTTATTGTCCCCATCGGGGACGGTTAAAACCCTCACCTTCAGGCGAAGCACGGGTTGCGAAGTCTTCGAAGGAGACGAGCGACGATATTTCCCCTCGCCCCGTGAAGCGGGGAGAGGGTTGGCCTGCCTGCCGGTAGGCAGGGGTGAGGGGTGACGAGTGACGGCGCGATGCCCCCTTGCTCACCCACGCCCTCTCCCCCACGCCGGGGCGCGGGGGAGAGGGGGGCATACGAGTCCCGCTGCGCGGGACGATCATCGAACCTTCTGGCTTGTAGCCGGTAGTCGTTCAGTGCAGGTTCTTATGGGTTCCATCGCAAAATGGCTTACTACCTGATTGTTTGCACCCGCACCAAGCGACAGATTTCTGTTCGGTAATCTTCACCTCGATAGGTGTAAACCCGGTCCCCTTGTGGGAGCCATCACAAAATGGCTGACTTTTGGACCGCCCGCACCGGCACCACCAGTATGTTCCCGGTTCTATTTCCATAACAAACGGACCGTGCTGCGCAATTATGGGTTCTTCCATCGCTCCCTCCTTGTCTTTTGTGTGTGTAAACCTCTAAATTACCCTCAATCTTTCCACTTCACGGTAATGAGTCGGTCCACCGACCACTTTCCGGACCCGGCAATCATTAATGCCGCGGCGATAGCGATGACCAGCAGGTGATATTCAAACCCTTCACCCGCCTGCTGGCCGAACCAGTTCATGAAAAAGCCATACGGCCAGTGGACCAACCCGATGGCTCCGATCATGATGATCATGAAGCTGAGCGCCACAAACCGGGTTAGAAAACCGGCAATTAACGCCATACTGCCGAGGGATTCCCCGATGATCACCAGAAAGGCCACTAATGCCGGAAGGCCCAACTTTTCCGTAAAGAACCCCATTGTGCCAGAAAATCCGAATCCACCAAACCAGCCCAGCAACTTCTGAGCCCCGTGGGGAAACATCACCACCCCCACCATCACCCGGAGGATCAGGCCCGACCACGCATCGTCTGTCTTAAACAGGATTTTCATTTTGCTTCCTCCTTGCTTATTTGTTTTTGATATGGTACATACATAACAGTTGTTCAGTTGTTTTGTAAAGTATGCACTTTCTAGTCATATACTATCCAAAATGAAACTAAAAGATCCTCAGTCGAAAGGTCAGAAGGTAAGCTGTCCCGTAGAAAATACCCTGAAGGTGATCGGAGGGCGCTGGAAGGTCCTCATCCTCCGGGAACTATTGAAAGGAACTCGTCGCTTTGGCGAATTACAACGGGAACTGAACGGGATTACCCAGAAGATGCTCACCCAGCAGCTCCGGGGGATGGAAAGAGACGTGGTCCTTCACAGGGAAGTCTATCCGCAAATCCCTCCGAAGGTGGAATACTCCCTCACCCCTTTTGGGAAAAGCCTCAAGCCCATTCTGGATGCGATGCATGAATGGGGTCGCAAGCATTTGAGTGAAAATACCCGGGCTCAAAAAGGGAATCCCCCCGCCGTTGACGCTGCCCGGGGACAAGGGAAATAAGCCGGTTGGCCCCGGGTTCTTTATGCACGGATTGTCGATCTGCTTTCACAAAATCCCGGTGTGCGGCCACAGGATGTGCTGGTCAACCTGATCGAGGTGGCCCGTGAGAACTGGTCCTTCGGCAATGGAATTGCCCAGTATGCCCCTTAGTCGTTCAGATGTTTACCAGATAATCCGCACAGAGGCCATGTATTTGCCTCCGGCACAGCGCCGGGCTGGCAGGGTCTGTTATAATTCGCAGAACAAGGAGGAATCGCATGATGACGCTTTACCAGCTCCCCTTCTCTCCCTTCTGTATCACGATCGAGGCGATCCTGAAATTTGCCAAGGCTGCCTATCAGGTCGTCAACCTGCCGTTCACCGACCGACGGGTCATCGTGGAGAAGAGCCAGGGAGCGTACTACCGGGTCCCCCTGCTGGACGATGACGGAACGGCTGTCTGGGACAGGACCGAGCTGGGCCAGGAGGTTGCCCGGTATCTGGACGAGAAATTCAAATTGGGACTCTTTCCGCCCGAGTTGGAAGGGATCCAGGCGATCCTGGCGCGGTACATCGAGAGCGAGATTGAGGCGGTCGGGTTCAAGTTAAACGATATCCACAACGAATCCTGGTTGCCAGATTTATATGAACGAACGATGTGGCTTCGCCACAAGGAGCGAAGGTTCGGTCCGGGTTGTGTGGCGCAATGGCGCGCGCAAAAGGAAGATCTCCAGCGCCAACTGGAAGATCTGCTTGAACCGCTGGACCAGATGCTCGCTCTGAAGCCATTCCTGGTGGATGCCCGCTTCCGCTTCGTGGATTTCGACCTCTTCGGCATCTTGGGGAACTACCTCTTTAGCGGCCACCATGCGATTCCGTCCAGGTTCCCACAGCTCATCCATTGGCATGGGAGGATGAAGAGCCTGGGGTAAAGACCTTTGACAGGTTGGGTGGATGACGAGACGGAGAAGAGAAACAATGCCTGGGAGAAACGACGACCTTTCCAAGACAGAGGCGGAGTGGAAGGAACGGCTGACCCCGGAGCAGTTCGAGGTCTGCCGGAGAAAGGGGACCGAGCGACCGTTCTCAGGGAAGTGCTGGGCCTGCAAGGAGGCGGGGATTTACGTCGCCGGCGGACGCTGGAGAACCACCTCCCACGTCATCTCCCGCGGACCCCGATAGCCGGAGATTTTGATCCGCTCCCCCACCTTCCGCGTCTTGAGGATGTTCATCAGCTCCTGATGGGTCCGGATGGGCTTCCCCTCCATCTTCACCAGGATATCGCCCCCCAGATAGACTTGCAGCTCCCCCAGGCGGGTGGCGCGGGTGCCGCCCCGGATCCCCGACCGCTCCGCCGGCCCGCCCCGGACGACCTCGGAGATAAGGAGCCCTTCCTTCACGGGCAGGTCCAGCGCCGAGGCCAGGCGCGGAGACAGGGGGATGGAGACGATGCCAAGCCAGGGGCGAATCGGCTTGCCGTGGGCGATGAGTTCGGGGATGACCTGCTTGGCGGTCTCCACGGGGATGGCGAAGCCAATCCCGACGCTTCCCCCCGAAGGGGTAAAGATCGCCGTGTTGATCCCGATCACTTCCCCCCGCGTGTTCAGGAGCGGTCCCCCCGAGTTGCCTGGGTTGATCGAGGCGTCGGTCTGGATGACGTTCTCGATGAGCCGTCCGCCCCGATCGGTGAGAGGCCGGCCCACCGCGCTGATCACGCCGGTCGTGAGCGTATGCTGGAGGCCGAAGGGGTTCCCGATGGCCAGAACCCGCTGACCGACCTGCAAGGTCTTGGAATCTCCCAGGCGCACCGTGGCCAGCGGTTTCTCCCGTGGAGGGGCAATCTTGATGATGGACAGATCGTTCTCCGGGTCGGCGCCGACGAGCTTCCCCTTGTGGCGGCTTCCGTCGGCCATCGTGACCTCGAGCTCGTGCGCCCCCGCGACAACATGATGGTTGGTAAGAACATGCCCCTGCGCGTCCAGGATGAAGCCGGTCCCGGCCCCCTTCTGCGGGTAGACGTCGAAGAAGTCCCGGATGAGCTTGGTCGAGGTGATGTTGACGACCGCGGGGCTGACCTCCCGGTAGACGCGAATGTTCACCTCCTCGTCGGGGGACAGTCCTTCCGCCGTTCGGGGCGCCACCTCCGCCAATAACGCTGCGAGGGCCAGGGGGGTTATCACGATGGCGAGGGCTCGAAGCGAGAGCACTGGACGCAGGAACATGGTCGCTCCTTTCATGGGTGATCGAATCGACGGGACGAAGACGGGCGTCAGAACGAGGCAATAAGCTTCTCGACCCGGCTGTCTTCGGAGGTGAAGGGGTCCAGGCAGAAAATCGTCCGGTCTTCATACCCCCGGAGACGGACGTAGGACCAGTCCACGCTGTACGATTTGTTCTTCCGGTTCGCGTGGCGGATAAAATCGCCCCGGATCTTCGCGCGGGTCGTTTGAGGCGGGATGGAGATGGCCCGTTGGATCTCTTCTTCCGAGGCGATCT
>JACRHK010000080.1 GCA_016217625.1 Nitrospirota bacterium | reverse complement strand
GTCCCTTCCCTGGCCGCCTCCCGGGCCCGGGGAGACCGGTAGAACTCCTCCCAGATCTTCGTCAGGTCTTCCGGCGCGATGCCGATGCCGATATCCGCCACCCGGACGACGACCTTCTTCCCTTCCGCCGCAGCCGTGACCTCCACTCGTCCGCCGGCCGGCGTGTACTTGAAGGCATTGGAGAGGAGGTTGGTAAAGAGGGTCGCCAGCGCCTCGGCGTCTCCCCGCAGCGTCAGCGGCTCCGGGGCCAGCCCGGAGTTTAGAGCCACGCGCCGCTCCTCGGCCTCGGGTCTGAAACGGTCCAAGACTTGTTCCAGAATCACGCGGAGGTCCACCGAATGGAGCTCCTGGGCCGGCGCTTCCCGCGCCCGCGCCAGCTCGAGGAGGTCGCTCACCATCCCAAGGAGGTCCTCGACGCGCTGGGCCGCCCGGACGATCAGCTCCCGCGCCTTGGCCGGCAACTCCCCAGCCAGCCCCTCCTGGATCACGCGGAAGAGGCTCTGGACGGCCGACAGGGGGGCGCGCACCTCGTGGCCCACCTTCAGGAGATAGCGGGACTTGGCGCGCTCCGTCTCGACGCACGCCCGATACGCCTCCTGCAGCCGGAAAGCCTCCGCCTCCAGCGCCTCCTTGAGCCTGAGGACCTGGGCCTCCCGCGCCCTGAGTCGCGAGGTGATCGACGTGGCGAAATAGACGGCAAGCAGCAAGGTGCTCCCCAAGGCCGTCCAGACGGCCAGGAGGTAGCTCCCCCGCCGATAGGCCCCCTCACCCGCCAGGCCCCAGACATCCACATGGGGAATCGCCCCCGCATATTCGAGGGCAATCAACCCGCCGAAGAGGCTGAGGGCGAAGGCTGCCTGGAGGTAACTCGCCCCGCGGCTCAGCAGGATGGAGGCGATGATGAGGTGAAAGACATAGTACGAAGCGAAGGGGTTCTCAGCACCGCCCGAGTAATGAAGCAGGACGGTGAGGGCCACAAGGTCGAACGCGATCTGGAGATTGGCGGAGACGACGGCTGCCTCGGTGGTGAGGCCCTCTTCCCGCCGCCGATGGTCCAGCCGGAAGAGACCGTTATAGATCGCCACGGCCAGGGCCGTGAGGTACAGGGGAAAGGGATCGAGCGGGATGGCGAAGATCGCCGTCGCCATACGGGTCACCAGGACAATCGCTCCCACGGCAACCCAACGGAGGCGGATGAACCAGCGGATCCGCTCGGCCAGCTCCGCAGACTCCCAGGCCGGGGCCGCCACTTCAGCCCCCCTGTCCGCCCCGACGTGACGTCGGGGCTGCCGCCAAGACTTCGGCAATCCGCCGCAAGAGAAGGGACGGCTCGACCGGCTTCTCGAGGAACCCCTGCACGGGAAGGTACTCTCCCGGCCCGTAGGTCGCATCCGCCAGGTCGGGGTAGAGGCGGAGATCCGTGGTGGCGTGAAGGGCCGTTAGGAGGAGAATGGGGACCTCCCGCACGGCAGGATCCGGATGCCGGCGAAGGGCCCATACGAGGTGGAACCCCTCCGTGGCTTCGGGCATCATGACATCCAGGAGGACGAGATCGGGGCGGACGCTTTCAATCCGCGCCCTCCCCTCTTCAGGGCTCCCCGCGGCATGGACCTCGTGCCCCCCCGCCTCCAGGATCAGCCGGACGGCCTCCACGAAGTCCGGGTCGTCGTCGATCACCACAATCCGCGCCATGGCTCACCTCCCGTTCACTGTAAGGGGTCCTATCGCTTGAAGTCAAGCCGCGTCTGCATTGACTTGTCGCGCCCGATCTTTTATCCTCCTGAGCATGTCGGCGCCGCGACCTTCCCTTTTCGCCACCCCGCTGCCGTATCTCATCACGGCGCTCCTGTACCTTGGCGTCGCGGTCCTGTGGGGGCTTGCGCTGCTCCATGTCCCGGAGGCTCTTTCAGGGTTCCGGGGCCGCTGGTTGCACGTCCACTTCGCCGTGGCGGGGGGCGCCCTCCAGATCATCGTCGGCGCGATCCTCTTCTTCCTGCCGGCCCTCCTCCGCCTGCCCCCTTATCCCTCCGCCTGGTTGCGAGGGTTCTACGCAGGGTTCAACCTCTCCCTAGTCCTTCTCTTTGCAGGCGTTCTCACCGCTCACTGGAGCATGGCACGTCTCGGCAACCTGCTGTTGTTCCTCGGGATGGTCTATCTCGGGGCAGGATTCATCCAGGGGATCCGCCGCTCGCTCGGCCGCGCGGATCTGAACGCCTGGTATTATGTGGGAGCAGTGGCCGCCTTCCTGGTCGGAAGCGCCCTGGCCGACGGCCCCCTGGGAGGGCCGCTGCGAGCCTTCTTCGACCATGCGACGCTCCGGCTCGCCCACCTCCACCTCATGCTCCTGGGGTTCGTGGGCCTCACGGCCGCCGGCACCCTTCACAATCTCTTCCCCACGGTCCTCGGGAAGCCGCTCTGGAGCCGGCGGCTGATCCCCTGGCAGTTTTTTCTGCACAGCTCCGGTGTAGCCGCTCTCGTTCTCGGTCTCCTCGCGCCCGCCGCGGCGGGGGCCGCGATCCTCGGGGGAATCGCGCTCCTCCTCGCCTTTGCCCTCTTAACCCTCAACCTCTGGGCCACGGCGCTTCCCACCCTCGCGCGCGCCCCCATCGCCGCCTTCCACCTCCTCCTGGCCACCATCTGGTTGACGGCGACGGCGGGGCTCGGCCTCATGGCAGGCGTCCTTCCGGGAGGCGCCATCTCCCTGCCGATCTTCGCCCACATCGGCATGGTGGGGTTCCTGCTGCAGATCATCATGGGCGGCGCCGCCTATCTCCTCCCCGTGATGCTCGCGCTCTCGGCCTCAAGGCGACAGTTTGAACACCGGACCGTTTGGATTGCCGCGCTGAACCGAGGAGGTCTGGCGCAATGCCTCCTGCTGAACCTGGGTGTCCTGGCTCTGTTCCTCCATGCGATCGTCGCCATGCCCGCCGGGCTCCTGCCGCCGGCCCTCTATTTAACCGCCGCCGCTTTTCTCTTCTTCCTGGGGAAGGCCGCCTGGGTGATGGGACAATGGCTGCGCCGGCGATAAGGCTTCTCCTCTGGGACTTGGGGAAGGTCCTCGTGGCTTTCGACCACCGGTTGATTGCGGAGCGCCTGGCCCCGGATGCCTTCGGCCCCTACCGCGACCCGGAGCGGCTCTTTACGGCGATCTTCCACCCCGCGACCGGACTCGTCCACGCCTACGACGAAGGACAAGTGACTTCCCGCGAGTTCCACGCGCTCCTCCGGGCGACCTGCGGCCTCCGCGCGCCCTATGCCGCGTTTGCCCGGAAATGGAGCGCGATCTTCGCGCCGATCCCCGAGACGATCGCTCTCCTGGAACGGCTCAAAGGACGGTGCGAACAGGTGCTCCTTTCCAACACGAACGCCCTCCATTTCGCTTACATCGCGCAACATGCCCCTTTTATTTTCCTGTTCGACGCCCGGATCCTCTCTTTCCGCGTCGGGCTGCGCAAGCCCGACCCGGCGATCTTCCGGTTGGCCCTCGACTGCGCCGACGTCGCAGCGGAGGAGACGCTCCTCATCGACGACCGCCCCGAAAACGTGGCGGCGGCGGAAGCCCTTGGCATCCACGGCCACCATTTCACGGACGCGGAGCAATTGGCCCGCGCGCTCCTTCATTGCGGCCTCCTCGAACGCCCTTTTTCCCGTTGACAAATCCCGGCATCTGTGTGAAAATTTAATCTCGTTTGACACATTCTGTTTTTCTAAGCAGGGAGCCGGAAATGCACGATTTTCTCTATCGCAATGGACAGTTGCACTGTGAGGAGGTGCCGGTCGTCAAGATCGCCAAAGAGGTGGGCACTCCGTTCTACCTCTACAGTTACCAGACGCTGCGGCACCACTTCCGCGTATTCGACAAAGCCTTTCAGGAGGTCCCCCACCTCATCTGCTTCGCCGCCAAGGCCAACTCCAACCTCGCCGTGCTGAAGGTCTTCGGCCGGGAGGGAGGAGGCGCCGACATCGTCTCGGGGGGGGAGCTGTATCGGGCGCTCAAGGCCGGCATTCCCGCCAAACGGATCGTCTTCGCCGGGGTCGGCAAAACCGATGAGGAGATCGCCCAAGCCCTCCGCACCGGCATCCTCATGTTCAACGTGGAGTCGCCCCAGGAGCTGATCAAGATCAGCCACGTCGCCCGGCGGCTGAAAAAGAAGGCGCGGGTGGCCCTGCGGGTCAACCCCGACATTGACCCCAAGACCCACCCCTATGTCGCGACCGGCCTGAAGAAAAGCAAGTTCGGCATCGCGATCCAGGAGGCGCTGGAGCACTACCTGCTGGCCAAGCGCCTGCGGCAGATCGAAGTGGTGGGGATTCACAAGCACATCGGCTCCCAGCTCATGGAGATCGGCCCCTTCGTCGACGCCTTTCAGCGCGTGCTCAACCTGGTCAAGGCGCTCAAGGAGGAAGGGATCCCGATCCGCTATTTCGACGTGGGAGGCGGGCTGGGGATCACGTACAAGGACGAGTCGCCTCCCCACCCCGTGGAGCTGGCCCGCGCGCTCATTCCGATGGTGCAGGGGCTGGACCTGACCCTCATCTTCGAGCCGGGACGCGTCCTGGTCGGCAACGCCGGTATCCTGGTCACCAAGGTGCTCTATACCAAGCGGGGGGAGGGGAAGACGTTCATCATCGTCGATGCGGCCATGAACGACCTGATCCGCCCGAGCCTCTACGGCGCCTTTCACGAGATCAAGCCGGTGCGCGAAGCCGTTCACGCGAAGACCCAT
>JACRHK010000083.1 GCA_016217625.1 Nitrospirota bacterium | reverse complement strand
GGACCCCATCAGGGCGCGGTTGGCGTCGTCGTTCTCCAGGAACGGGATGAGGGCGGCCGAGACGCTGACCATTTGCTTGGGGGAGATATCCATGAAGTCCGCCTGGGCGGGCGTGACGATCCTAAAATCCCCTCCCACGCGCACCGAGACGCTCTTGGTGGTGATCCGTCCGTTGTCGTCCACGGGAGTGTTGGCCTGCGCGATGACGTACTGCTCCCCCTCGATGGCCGACAGGTAGATGATCTCGTCGGTGGCCGTCCCGTTGTGGACCTTCCGGTACGGCGCCTCGATGAAGCCGAACTCGTTCACCCGCCCGTAGGTGGCGAGGCTCGTGATGAGGCCGATGTTGGGCCCCTCCGGCGTCTCGATGGGGCAGATTCTCCCGTAGTGCGTGGGGTGGACGTCGCGGACCTCGAACCCCGCGCGCTCCCGGGTGAGTCCGCCCGGCCCCAGCGCGCTCAGGCGCCGCTTGTGGGTGATCTCGGCCAGGGGGTTCGTCTGGTCCAGGAACTGCGAGAGCTGGCTGGAGCCGAAGAACTCTTTAACCGCCGCGGTCACCGGCTTGGCGTTGATGAGGTCGTGGGGGAGGATGTTCTCCAGGTCCTGGATGCTCATCCGCTCCTTGATGGCCCGCTCCATGCGGACCAGGCCGATCCGGAACTGGTTCTCCAGCAGCTCTCCCACCGACCGGACGCGCCGGTTGCCGAGATGGTCGATGTCGTCCACTTCCCCCTTGCCCACGCGGAGACCCAGCAGGTAGCGAATGACCTCGATCAGGTCCTTGGCGGTCAGCACCCGGGTCTCCAGGGGGATGGGCAGCCCCAGCTTCTTGTTGAGCTTGAGCCGCCCGACGGGCGACAGGTCGTAGCGCTTGGCGTTGAAGAAGAGATTGTCGAAGAGCGCCCGCGCCATGGCCTGGGTGGGCGGTTCGCCGGGGCGGAGCCTCCTGTAGATCTCCTCGATGGCGTCCTTCGGCTCCTTCACCCGGTCAATGAGCAGGGTGTCCCGGAGCGCCGGAAGGACGGTCACCCCGTCGATGTACAGCAGATCCAGCTTGGAGATGCCCGCCTCGCGGATCCGGTCCAAGATCTCCTCGGTGAGTTTCTCGTTGCACTCCAGGATCACCTCGCCCGTCTTCTCCGCCACGATGTCGCGCGGGGTGACCCGCCCTATCACCTCCTCGCGGGTGATGGGGATCTCGGTGATACCGGAGGACTCCAGCTTTTTCAGCGCCGCCCGGGTGATCTTGTGGCCGTCCTTGAGGATCGGCTCCCGCGTCTTCTTGTCCGTGATGGTCACCGTGGCCTTGGTGCCCACCAGCACGTCCGGATTGAGCTTCCGCATGAAGTGGTCCTTGCCGATCAGGATCTCCTCCACCGGGTAGTACATCCGGAGCAGATCCTCGTTGGTGTAGCCCAGGGCCTTCAGCAGAATAGAGGCGGGGAGCTTCCGCCGCCGGTCGATCCGCACGTACAGGATATCCTTGACGTCGAACTCGAAATCGAGCCAGGAGCCGCGGTACGGGATCACCCGCGCGGAGAAGAGGATCTTCCCGCTCGCATGGGTCCGCCCCTTGTCATGGCTGAAGAAGACCCCCGGAGAGCGGTGTAACTGGCTGACCACGACCCGCTCCGTGCCGTTGATGATGAAGGTCCCGTCATCGGTCATCAAGGGAAGGTCTCCCAAATAGACCTCCTGCTCCTTGACATCCTTGATCGTCCTGGTCCCCTGATCGCCCGGCGCGTTCCAAAGGACCAGCCGCACCTTGATCTTCAGCGGCGCCGCATAGGTCATCCCCCGCTGCAAGCACTCCCGCACATCGTACTTCACCTCACCGAGCGCGTACTCCACGAACTCGATGGAAGCCGTCCCGCTTCCGTCGCTGATGGGGAAGACGCTGGTGAAGACGCCCTGCAGCCCGTTGTCCTGGCGCTCGTGAGGGGGGACCTCCAGCTGCAGAAACCGCTGGAACGAGTCCTTCTGGATCGCAATCAGATCCGGAATGCCGACGATGGTTGGAATCGTTCCGAAGTCTTTCCTGCTTCGCAAGGTCTGTCGTTGGGCCGTTGCCATACTCTTTCTCCCGCCTGCCGCCGGTTATTTGATCTCGACCGCGCCTCCGACCTCTTCAATCTTCGCCTTGATGGCGGCCGCTTCTTCCTTTGAGACGCCCGTCTTGATAGGCTTGGGCGCGCCCTCCACGAGATCCTTGGCCTCTTTCAGGCCCAGGCTGGTAAGCTCCCGGACCACTTTAATGACCTGGATCTTCTTGTCGCCCGCATGGACGAGGATCGCGTCAAAGGTCGTCTTCTCCTCGGCCGCGGGGGCCGCGGCGGCAGCCACCGCCACAGGCGCGGCAGCCGACACGCCCCACTTCTCCTCCAGGAGCTTGCTCAGATCCGCGGCCTCCAAGACGGACAGCCCGCTCAACTCGTCCACCAGTTTTGCCAGCTCTGCCATGATTTCCTCCTTCTTAAGGGAATGAAGTCAGGAGTCAGAAGTCAGGAGTGAGTACTTCCGCTCTTTGACTTCGGACTTTTTCCACTATTGACTCTTGACTACTGACTGTTGACTGCACTAATGAACCTGCTCGCTCCGCGCCTTCAGCACCCTCGCCACCTGCGTCCCCGGCGCGGCCAGGACGCGGGCCAGGCAGGCGGCAGGGGCCTGGAGCAGGCCGACCAGACCCGCGCGCAGCTGCTTGAGACCCGGCAGCGTCGCCAACCCCTTGAGCCCCTTGGCGTCCACCAGCCGCCCCTCGAGGGCCCCCACGACCAGCCGGAGCTTCTCCTGTTTCTTGGCGAACGCTGTGAGGACCTTGGCCGGCGACAGGGGATCGTTGTAGCTGATGGCGATGCCCACCGGGCCGGTGAAGGACTCCCGCAGACATTCCAGCCCCGTGCCTGCGGCCGCGCGGGCCGCCAGCGTGTTCTTGACGACCCGGTATTCCACGTCCGCGCTGCGGAGCTGCATCCGCAGATCCTCCAGCTCCTGGACGCTCAACCCCCGGTACTCCGTCAGCACGGCGGCCTTGGCCCGGCTGAACTTCTCCTGGAGATCGGAAATCATCTGTTGTTTCTCAGGACGCTTCATCCGCTGCTCTCCTCCTTTCTCTGTAGAGTCGACGGAGACCTCCCCGAGCGCTCTCCAGGGAAAGGCTGCTCCCCTGCCTGCCAGCAGGCAGGCCGTGCCCGGGTCTCGGCAGGGCGCCGTGGCGATTAAACCCCGAACCTGTTCGGGGTCCCTGCTGTCTCTGACACCGTTTCTAGTCCGAAGTCCAAGGTCCGAGGCCGAGATCAAAGATCTTCGACTTAGGACATCGGACTTTGGACCTCGGACGCTTAATGCTCGAACAGGTTCCCCACTTGCGCCGGGTCGATCCGGATCCCCGGTCCCATCGTGGAGGAGACGGAGATGGAACGGAGATACCGCCCCTTGCTGGAAGCCGGCTTGGCCTTCACGATGGAGCCCAGGACGGACACAGCGTTCTCGTATAGCTTCTTCTCGTCGAAGGAGGCCTTGCCGATGGGGACGTGGACGATCCCCGCCTTCTCCACCCGGTATTCCACCCGTCCCAGCTTGATCTCCCGGACTGCTTTGCCGACCTCAAACGTCACCGTCCCCACCTTGGGGCTCGGCATCAACCCGCGCGGACCGAGGATCTTCCCGAGGCGCCCCACCTGCCCCATCAGATCGGGCGTGGCGACCACCTGGTCGAACTCCATCCACCCCTGTTGAATCCGCTCGACCAGATCCTCAGCCCCCACATAGTCGGCCCCGGCCTCGCGGGCCCCGATCTCCTTCTCCCCCTTGGCGAAGACCAGGACGCGCACCGCTTTGCCGCGACCGTGGGGCAGCACCACCGTACCGCGCACCATCTGATCGGCATGCTTGGGATCTACGCCCAACCGGACGGCAAGGTCCACCGTCTCATCGAACTTCGCGAAGGCCGTCCGGCGGACCAGGCCGATCGCCTCCTCGAGCGGATACTCCCGGCCTTGTTCCATGTGTTTCCGGCTTTCTCGATACCGCTTTCCTCGCTGCATCCTTTCCCCCTATCCCCTCAACAGGACCAGGCGCAACCCGCCACGGCGGGATCTTACTGGAGGAGGTCGATCCCCATGCTCCGGGCCGTCCCCTCCACGGTCTTGATCGCAGCCTCCAGACTTCGGGTGTTCAGGTCCGGAAGCTTCGTCTGGGCGATCTCCCGCACTTGGGCCGCCGTCACCTTTCCCACCTTCTCCTTGTTGGGGATCCCCGATCCCTTGATGATCCCCGACGCCTTCTTCAGCAGATCCGCCGCCGGAGGGGTCTTCGTCACGAAGGTGAAGGATCGGTCGGCGTAGACGGTGACCACGACCGGGATGATCATCTCCCCCTGGTTCTGGGTCTTGGCGTTGAACGCCTTGCAGAACTCCATGATATTGACCCCGTGCTGACCCAGCGCCGGACCGACGGGAGGGGCGGGATTCGCCTTGCCCGCGGGGATCTGGAGCTTAATGTTGGCTGCCACTGGCTTCGACATCGCGCGTCTCCTCTGATCGTGCCTCTACCTCAGCCCCCCGATGGCCATCGGGGGAGGAGAAGGGTGGGGGTTTCTTTACCCTTTCTCCACCTGCAGGAATTCCAGCTCTACAGGGGTCTGCCGGCCGAAAATGCTGACCATGACCTTGAGCCGCTTCTGATCGACGTTGACCTCTTCCACTACCCCCGAAAAGTTGGTGAACGGTCCGTCGGCAATCCGCACGGTGTCCCCCCGGTGGTAGAGAATCTTCATCCGAGGCGCCGCCGCCCCTGTCTCCACCTGCCTGAGGAGGGCGCCCACCTCCTCGTCCGTCAACGGGGCAGGGGCCGTATCTCCCCCGACAAACCCGGTGACCTTGGGGGTCTCTTTGATCAGATGCCAGGTGGCGTCGTCCATCTCCAACTCCACCAGGACATACCCGGGGAAGAACTTCCGCGAGGAGACCCGTTTCTTGCCGCGTCGGAGCTCCACCACGTCTTCGGTCGGAACGAGCACCCGCGCGATCTGCTGCTCCAACCCCAGCGCCTTAGCCCGCTCCTTAATGCTCGCTTCGACCTTTTTCTCAAACCCCGAATAGGTATGGACGACGTACCACCGTTTGGCCATTCCGAAACTCTCCGTCATCGCAAGATGAAGCGCACGCCCCACACGAGCAGCAGATCCACCATCCAGAGGTAAATGGCGATGGCGAAGACCGCCACCAGCACGACCCGCGTCGCCCCCACCAGATCCTGCTTGGTGGGGAACACCACCTTCTTGATCTCTATCCGCACTTCGCGGAAAAACTCTTTCAACCGCTCAATCACTGTCGCACTCTCAATAACAGTCGGGTGTCGGAAGTCAGGAGCCTAGAGTGGCGTGAGCGCAGAGATGCCACTGTCCTTCTCTCTTGACTCATGACTCTTGACTCATGACTGTTTTAACCTGGCAGGCCAGGAGGGATTCGAACCCCCAACCCGCGGATTTGGAGTCCGCCGCTCTACCAGTTAGAGCTACTGGCCTACATTTTTCAATGCAAAATGCAAAATGAAAAATGCAAAATGTGGGGTTCGGTTCGTTATTTTGCATTTTGAAATTTGCGTTCTGCGTTTTGCCTTGCTCTATGCTTTCGTCTCCTTATGCGCCGTGTGATTCCGGCAGAAGGGGCAATACTTCCGGAGTTCCAGCTTCTCGGTGGTGTTCTTGCGATTCTTCCTCGTCGAGTAGTTGCGGTGCTTGCACGCCGTGCACGCCATCAAGATGATCTCACGCATGATCCCCTCATCCTGTCCCTGTTATTCGGTGATTTCCGTAATCACCCCGGCCCCCACCGTCCGGCCCCCCTCCCGAATCGCAAACCGCAGCTCCTTCTCCATCGCAATCGGGGTAATCAGATCCACCGCCATCCGCACGTTGTCTCCGGGCATCACCATCTCCACCCCCTCCGGC
>JACRHK010000007.1 GCA_016217625.1 Nitrospirota bacterium | reverse complement strand
AGGACACTTGGCACATCTTCGCTCGTCTGAAAGACAGGTCTGAGGAGGTTGTCCCCCCAGTTCCACACGCCGTCGGCCACCCCCCAGGGCTTCCCATACAGGAACATGAACCCCACGATCACGCCCATCAACACCCCACCCACCCAGGGGGGCCAGCTCTTCTCAAAAATCGGTCTTAATTCCTCCCTCAACATTTCCCTCTCCTTTATCTCAGACTCAGCCTTAGCCTCAGCCTTAACCTTAACCCGTCATTTTCCCATCACCAGGTCATCACCGAATCGTGCTCGAAGATGAGGCGGACCATCTCATCATAACCCACTCGCGGAACCGTCGCAGGGGCGCCCCTCGCCGCCGCATCCTCCTTGCAAGCCACCACCGCTACCCAGGAAGGCGCGGGAGGGGCCAGCACGGCGTCATGGAGGAGCAGCAGCGTGATCTGATGTCCCTCCGCCGCCTGGTGCGCCATCACCTCCAGGGGATACGCGTCATCCGGTTTCCGGATCATGTGGAGGATCTTCATCTCAATATTACTATCATAGCCGTCCGGAGCCCCATGACGCAAGCGCGCACTGTAGCCGAACGATCCCGGATTGTCAAACCGATCGGTGGACTGCGGAGCGTCCGCTTTCTTCTGTCCTCCGGGATCTGCCCGCCATTACCCATCCATAAGAATACACCCACCCGTGAGCCCTGGCCGGCGAGAAGGGGTCAGGTGCAAGGCAGCAAGGAGCGACGACTGAGGCGTGCTCCATGCGCGTCGCAGGGAGGAGCGACGCAGCCAACGCAGCAGATGGCCCCTTATCGACGGAACGGGAGTCCGCTTTCACCTTGACGGGAGAGGCATGAAATCTGTATAATTTGCCAACACTTCCCTTTCCATTCGACAAGCTCAGGACAAGCACCAGACGCAGACGACCATGACCGAAGAGAACATCAATGACCTTATCCTCCAGCGCCGGAAGAAGCTGGAGGAGATCCGGGCGCTGGGGGTCGACCCCTACGGAGGGCGATTTGAGATCACGCATGCCGCGGGCGACCTGCTCCGGGCGTACGGGTCGCATCCCGCCGAGGCGCTTGACGCCCAGAGCCTGCCCTGCGCCCTGGCGGGGCGGATCATGGCCCTCCGGAGCTTCGGCAAGGCCGCCTTCGCGCACCTTCAAGACGGCACCGACCGGATTCAGCTCCACTTCCGCCGCGACCTGCTCGGAGAAGGCCCCTTCGCCCTGTTCCGGAAGCTGGACTTGGGCGACTACCTCGGCGTCGAAGGCCGCCTCTTCCGGACGAAGACCGGGGAGTTGACGGTCGAGGTCAAAGCCTTCACGCTCCTGGCCAAGGCCCTCCGCCCTCTGCCGGAGAAATGGCACGGCCTCAGCGACGTGGAGATCCGCTACCGCCAGCGGTACCTCGACCTCCTGGTCAACCCCCGGGTGCGCGAGATCTTTCTCTTAAGAAGCCGGATCATCCAGGCGATCCGCCGCTTCCTGAATGCGCGGGCGTTTCTCGAGGTCGAGACCCCCATGATGCAGCCGATCCCCGGCGGCGCCGCCGCCCGCCCCTTCGTCACCCACCACAACGCCCTGGACATCGACCTCTACCTGCGCATCGCGCCGGAGCTGTACCTCAAGCGGCTCGTGGTTGGAGGGTTCGAGCGGGTCTATGAGATCAACCGGAACTTCCGGAATGAGGGGATCTCCACCCAGCACAACCCCGAGTTCACGATGCTGGAGTTCTACATGGCCCACGCCGACTACCGCGACCTCATGCCGCTGACCGAAGAACTCATTACGACGGTCGCCCGCGAGGTCTTCGGCACCCTCCAGATCCCCTGCGGGGAGCGCGTCCTCGACCTCACCCCGCCTTGGAGACGGATGACGATAATCGAAGCGCTCCAGGAGTACGGCGGGATCGATCCGGCCCTCCTTCGGGATGAAGTCCGGCTCCGGCAGTGCGCCCGCGAGCGCGAGATCCCGGCGGGAGAAGCGGTGAAAGCGGGCAAGATCGTCCAGCGCCTCTTCGAGGATCTGGTGGAGGAGCATCTGTTCCAGCCCACCTTCATCCTGGATTACCCGACGGACGTCTCCCCTCTGGCCAAGCGGAAGGCCGAAGACCCCGCGCTGACCGAGCGGTTCGAGCTCTATCTGGGCGGACGGGAGGTCGCCAACGCCTTCTCCGAGCTGAACGACCCCCTCGATCAGCGTCAGCGGTTCGAGCAGCAGGCCATCGAGCGGGCGGGCGGAGATCTGGAGGCGCAGCCGTTGGACGAGGACTTTCTCCGCGCCCTGGAGCACGGGATGCCCCCGACGGCCGGCGAGGGGATCGGGATCGATCGCCTCGTCATGGTCCTCACCGACACCCCCTCCATCCGGGAGGTGATCCTGTTCCCTCAGATGCGACCCGAATCCCCTCCCCCACAGGAACCCGGCGAATAGCATGCGTCTTCCCTACGAGTGGTTCATCGGCCTCCGCTACCTCAAGGCGAAACGGCGGCCCCGGCTCTTTTCGCTGACCACGGCGATCTCCGCCGGCGGCGTGGCCCTGGGCGTCACGGCGCTCATCGTTGTGTTGTCGGTGATGACCGGATTCCAGGAAGACCTCCGGGGCAAGATCCTCGGGGTGAGCTCTCACGTCATCGTCCTGGAGCACGGCGGCCGCGGGATAGGGGGATACGCCGACTTGATCCGAAAGGTCGAGGCCGTCCCCGGCGTCGTCTCCGCCGCCCCCTTCGTCTACGGCCAGGTGATGCTCTCGACCGGAAGCAAGGTCTCGGGCGTCGTGCTCCGGGGGGTCGACCTCTCCCGGCCACACCCCGCCCTGGCCAAGGCCCTCCATGAGGGGAGTCTGGATCGCATGAAACCCCTGCCCGTACAGCCTCCGGGGATCCTCTTGGGCCGGGAGCTTTCCCGCCATCTCATCGCCTTTCCGGGCGACCCGCTGACCGTCCTCTCTCCGCTCGGAAGCACCCCCGGCCCCCTGGGTCTTCAGATCCCCCGGATGCGGCAGTTCGAAGTGGCCGGCGTCTTCGACTTCGGGATGTTCGAGTACGACTCCACCCTGGCTTATGTCACGCTCCGGGAAGCCCAGGCCTTTCTGAACCTGGAAGACCGGGCAACCGGGATCGAGGTCCGGGTGGCCGACATCGACAAGGCCCGCGAGACAGCCCGGGCCATCGAGGCGGCCCTGGGGCCCGACTACTACACCCGCGATTGGATGCAGCTCAACCGGAACCTCTTCGCGGCCCTGCGCCTCGAGAAGATCGCCATGTTCGTCATCCTCGTCATGATCATCCTGGTGGCCGCCTTCAACATCGTGGGGACGCTCACGCTGATCGTCCTGCAGAAGCACCGGGAGATTGCGATCCTGCAATCGATGGGGGCGACCCGGCGGGGGGTCATGGGGATTTTCCTCGTCCAGGGCCTGGTCATCGGCGTGGTGGGCACTGCGCTGGGGATCCTCATGGGATACGCCCTTTGCTGGATCCAGCAGACGTATCAGGTCGTCTCCGTACCCGGCGACGTCTATTACCTCACGTATCTCCCCGTTAAGATGCGGCTGCAGGACTTCCTGGCGGTTGCGGGGGCGTCCCTGCTGATTAGCTTCGCCGCCACGATCTACCCCTCCCTCCGAGCCGCCGGGCTAGACCCTGTGGAGGCCATCCGCTATGAATAACATGCTGCGTTCCGAGCGGGGCGGTCTGCTGAGCAAGGTGCTCTTTCTCTTTTTGCTCCTCCTGGCCCTGGCCGCCGCTATCTACCTCTGGGATGTGGGCGGAGTCCTCCGGTGGCTGGGTGTCAAGAGCGAACAAGCGGGCAAGGCCGTCAAAAAGCAATCCGAGGAACTCGGCGAAAAAGCTGACCGCCTCAAAGAGAAAACCGAAGAAAAGGTGGACAAGACGCGCAAGCAGGTCGACCGCCTCAAGGAGAAGTTGTAATCTTGAACCTGAGCTTCATCCGCGTCGAGGAGCTGCGCAAGACGTTCCCTTCCGGCAAGGGCGAGCTCCCTGTGCTGAACGGGATCTCCCTGACCATTGAGCGGGGGGAGATCCTCGCCATCGTCGGAGCCTCGGGGGCGGGCAAGAGCACGTTCCTGCACGTCCTCGGCACGCTCGAACGTCCGACCAGCGGCCGGGTCCTCTACGAACAGAACGATATCTTTCAGTTCCACGAGACCGCCCTGTCCGCCTTCCGCAACCGAACCGTCGGCTTCGTCTTCCAGTTCCACCACCTCCTGCCCGAGTTCACGGCCCTGGAAAACGCCATGCTCCCCGGCCTCATCCGGCGGATGGACGGCGAGGAGGCGATGGACCGCGGCAAAAGGCTCCTGGATGAGGTGGGCTTGGGGGATCGTCTGCACCATCGGCCGGGCGAGCTCTCGGGCGGCGAGCAGCAGCGCGTCGCCGTCGCCCGCGCCCTGCTCCTGGAGCCGCGCGTCGTCCTGGCCGACGAGCCGACCGGAAATCTCGATACCCGCACGGCCGAGGAGGTCTTCCGCCTCCTCAGGGACCTGAACCGGAAGCGCGGGATCACGCTGGTCTTCGTGACCCACAACGAGGCGCTGTCCCACCAGGCCGATCGGATCGCCCGGATGGTGGACGGGCAGATCGTCGAGGTCCGGGTCCGTCAGACCCCTTGACAACAGCCGGTCGGTTTGATAACTTGACACTGACTCATTGACTCATTGACCTCATTCTAATCAATGCCGAGGTAGCTCAGTCGGTAGAGCAGGGGACTGAAAATCCTCGTGTCGGCGGTTCAATTCCGTCCCTCGGCACCACTCTTCTTCTTGACCCCCCTTGACAGGCAGGAACGATTGTTGTAGTATAATGTCATACACCGTCATTCAACAAGGATTATCGATGCAGACCATACAAAAAAGCCTGAGAATCCCGCAGAAGACCCTGAAAGAGATCGAGCGGATGGCCAGAGAATCAGGCAGGGAGTTTTCCACCGTGGCCAATGAGCTCCTGGAAGAGGCCCTGCGGATGCAGCGCTGTCCCGGAATCGTGTTTACGGAAGGCACCACGGGGCGCAGGGCGCGTATCGCAGGCACCGGACTCGAGGTCTGGGAGATTATTGCCACTTACAAAAGCGTGGGCGAGAAGGTGGACCGCTTGCGCCGAGCGTATCACTGGCTGAGCGAGCCACAGATCCGATCCGTCTTAGGCTATTATCGGGCATATCCTGAAGAGATTGACCGCCTGATTCAACAAAACGAAGAGATCACCCACAGACACGTTCACGAACGATATCCCTTTCTCTCCTGAGGGAATCGTTGAAATATTATCTGGACGAAGACCTCAGTCCAAGGATCACCCAGATCCTCAAAAAGCATCAGATTGACGCAGTGAGCGCCCAGGAGGTCGGCATGGCGCAAGCGTCGGATGCTGAGCACCTAGACCGAGCCGCATCCGAGGGACGCTGTCTGATCACCCGTAACCGCAATGACTTCATCCGGCTCACGGTCCAGTTCTTCAACGAACATCGCCCCCACGCCGGAGTCCTCATCGTCCCCCACACCATCCCCGGCGATCGATTCTCACGGATCGCTCAAGCCATCATCCGCTACGACCGAAGACAGACCAAAGCAGACAGATTCTACCGCATTGACTTCCTCGACACGTGAGGAACCCGGGACTAGGACTTCATACCTACATTGAGCGATTCTTGTAACCGCAGCCTTTAGTCTGCGTCATGTTAACGAGAATTCCATGCACTCGATCGGTGTGGGATCACGCCCCGGCAAATCGGGGCGACTACGGAGAAATGTTGCAAAAATCGCTCAATTTAGGTCATAAGGCTTATGCACTTTACTCAGGTAACTCCTTTATCCCAAGCATTGGAGTGACCAAGGAATGATGATCTTCTCCTCCGTCTTTGCGGCGCACGGAAAACAAGTGCCATTCATCTTAGAAATGGCACTTATCAGCCGTT
>JACRHK010000085.1 GCA_016217625.1 Nitrospirota bacterium | reverse complement strand
GGTGCCGGGGTTTCTTCCGCGATGGGCGCCTCCACGATCGGGAGGTGGATGGTGAACGTGCTGCCTTCGCCCAGCCGGCTCTGCACCTGGATCTCCCCGCCGTGTTCGTGGACGATTCCATAGGAAACGGATAAACCTAATCCCGTTCCCTCCCCGACCCCCTTTGTCGTGAAGAAGGGGTCGAAGATGCGGGGAAGATGCTCGCCGGCAATCCCGTGCCCCGTGTCCTCGAAAGAGAGTTCGACCCACTGACGGGTGTGGATGGTCAAGGGAGCCTGCGCGGCCAGCCGACGGGTCGGCTCGGGCAGCTCGTCCACCTGCGCGACGCGCGACGTCACGCGAAGCCGTCCGCCCTCGGGCATCGCCTGGTGCGCATTGTTCGCGAGGTTGAAGAACACCTGCTGGAGCTGGTGGGGGTCGCCCAGGACCATCGGCAGTTGCGGGTCGAGATTCAGCTCCACTTGCACGTTGCTGACCCGCAGCTCGTATTCCACCAGTTCCAGTGTCTGACGGATCAGATCGTTCACCTGGAGGGGAAGCTTCTGCGGGCGGCTCCGGCGGGCGAAGGCCAGGAGGTTCTGCATGATCCGCCGCATGCGTTGCGCCTCCTGGTTGATGAGCTCCAGGCGGCGGCGGGTCGGCTCCTCCTGCGGGGCGGCGAGGAGGAACTCCGCGTATCCCAGGACGCCCGTGAGGGGGTTGTTGATCTCGTGGGCGACCCCGGCGACCAGTTGGCCGATGGAGGAAAGCTTCTCGGCCTGGAGGAGCTGCTGCTGGATGCGCTGTTTTTCGCTCAGGTCCCTCACGACGGCAAGGATAGCCTCCTGCCCCTCGTGACGGATTCGCTTGGCGCTGATCTCGGCGGGGATGTGTATCCCCGAGCAGGGAGAAAGCGTCAGGGTCGGCGAATGCCAGCTCCCCTCCCGGAGGGCCTGCTGGAGCCCCTGGGTGACCGTGGGGCGTTCTCCTTCGGGGAAACAGTCGGTGAGCCGCATACGGCTGAACTCGTCGGACGTGCAGCCGGTCAGCTCGAGCGCCACGCGGTTGGATTCAAGGATGGCGCCGAACGTGGAGTCCAGGACAAAGATGGCGTCGACGGTGCTCTCGATGAGGTTCCTGTACTTTTCCTCTTTTAAGAGGAGTTCCTGGTGCCGCGCCTCGAGCTGGCGCTGCGACTGCTCGAGCTGGTCGTACGCGGTCTGGAGCTCCTCCGTCGAGAGTTCCAGCTCCTCGTAGTTGGAGGCCAGCTCCTCCTGGCGGGCCTGGAGGGCGTCCGCCATCTTGTTGAAGGAGGCGGCCAGGGTTCCGACCTCGTCTCGGGAGGAGATCTCCACGCGGTGGGCCAGGTCCCCCTCGGCGATCCGGCGGGTGGCCTCCACAAGGCTCTCCAGCGACTTGGTGAGAATGGTTCCTAGAGCAAATGCCGTCAAGGCGCTCAGGAAGATGGCTACCAGGGCAAGGAGGATTCCCTGCCCCCGGTCTTTCTCGGCGGCCTCCCGCATCAGGAGGGTGGAGAGGCCAAGCTGGACGGTGCCGCGTCGTTCTCCCAGGAACTCGACGGGGACGGCGATGTGGAGATGGCCGTCGGGACCCATCGTGACCTCGCCGTCCCGCAGGGCGTTGAGCCGCTCGATGGGCGGCAGGGTTCCGGCTGCGGCGAGCTCCCGGCCGCTGCGGTCGACCACCCGCGCGTAGAGGACCTCCTCGGAACCGGTAATGAGGCGGGTGGTCTCCTGGAGCGACCCGAGGTCCTCCTCCAGCAGGGCCTTCAGCGACGAGGCGGCAAAGAGCGTCGCCGTGGTCCGGGCCGCGGCGCGGAGACGCTCCTCGTGGGTCTGCGTGATGAGCCGGACGCTGTTCCATACCATGATCCCCAGCATCAGGGCGGCGACGCAGGCGATGGCCAGGATGAAACGGCCCCGTAGCGAGAAAAGGAGCTTCATCGGCTCTCTCCTTTGTCGAGGAGGGTGAGGTACCGCTTCATGGGGAGATACTCCTCCCGTTTGACGGGGATGAGGGTGGGAAAACCTGTTTTCTCCAGCGCGGCGCGCCCCTCGTCCGTCGTGTGCGCGTTCAGCAGGACCGCTTGCAGGCGGTCCACCACT
This sequence comes from Nitrospirota bacterium, assembly GCA_016217625.1. Classification (GTDB taxonomy): domain Bacteria; phylum Nitrospirota; class RBG-16-64-22; order JACRHK01; family JACRHK01; genus JACRHK01. Next base: position 8,417 of record JACRHK010000085.1, on the reverse strand, counting down.
GTCTGCTCCAGGCCCGGGCGGACGGCAAAGACCATGTGGGGGGTTCTGGCGGTCTCGACCAGGTTCTGGAGGTCGCGGCGGACCTCGTCCGTGAGCAGGCGGAGCTGCAGCTCGGCCACGAGGGCCGCCTCCACGTGGCGCTTGTGGACCCCGAGGAGAGCGGAATTGTGGCTCTTGTACGGCTTGACCTCCAGATCGCGAAAAAGACGGAGACCATGGCGGTGGAAGAGCTCGACGCCGAGGAGGGTCATGAAGGCTTTCGGATCAACGATGCCGATCCGTTTCCCGCGGAGCTGGGAGGCCTCCGCAATGCCGCTGTCCCGGCGGACGACGAGGATCCCGTAAAGCTTCCCAGCCACGCGGGCCAGGGGGCGATAGCCGCCTTTCTGCTCGGCCAGGAGGAAGAAATGCGGAGCGGTCCAGATGAGGTCGTATTCCTTACCGCTGTGCGTCCTCTGGAGAAACGTGTCGAAGTCGGGGGCCGTATAAAAGACCAGGGGGATCCCGCTCGATGCCGAGGCGTACCGCAACAGCGGCGTGAACCGTTGAGCCAATTCCTGACTGCTCTGCACCGGGAGGAACCCGACGCGGAGCGGATTGGGGGCTTCGGCGGACGCGGGAGGAAGACTCGCCGGGAGACAAGCTGCAAGTCCACCGTACATCGCAAGGATCAAACTGACTCTTCGCACGCTTCCTCCCATTGCGATTTCACAAAGGCAGCGCTCATGCTTCGGGGCCATCACCTGAAAAAGGGCGCTTTGGCTCCTTATGCTAATCTAGATTCCCCAGATTTGTCAAGGTCGATTTGTGAATTGCCAGAGCTCGTCTAGTCTGGTATATTTTGACTTAGTGACGGGTCGAGGTTGAGGCTGAGGTTAAGGCAGAAATTTTTCTGAGCCTTATCCTCAACCTCAACCTTAACCTTCGTCTTGGGAGGTAGGTGTTATGCGTCAGGAGAACCGGTTGCAAGGCGTGATCCCATTAGAGGACCTCCTCGATCGGTGCTACCGGGAGCGGCGGGTTGACCTCCGCGGATATAAGCGGAGCAGCCTCCTCAGAAGAGTGGAACGCCATATCCTGGCTGTCGGATGCGCCTCCTATCAGGAGTTTCTGGCACGCTTGCGCGAAGATCCGGAAGAGTATGACCGGTTCATTGGGGGGGTGACCGTCGGCGTCACCGCTTTCTTCCGGGACCCCGAGGTCTTTGCGGCCTTGAGGACACAGGCCCTTCCGGACATTCTGTTGCGCGCTCCGCGGGAGGGGCGCATCAAGGTCTGGTGTCCGGGCTGTGCCACGGGGGAAGAAGCTTACACCCTGGCCATCCTCTTTAACGAGGTACAGGAGGAACTCCGCGGGAGGTCTGCTCTCAGGGAGGACGGGGACTTCCGATCGCCCGGACCGAGCACCACGCACCGGCGGGAGATCCGGATCTACGCGACCGACCTGGACGAAGAGGCGTTAGAAGGGGCCCGGCGGGGCCTGTTTGAGCCGAAAGCTCTGAAAGGGATCATCCCCTGGCACCAGGTGCGCTACTTCCAGCTCGTGGGAGGGCAGCACCAGGTGGGCGAGGAGCTCCGGCGGATGATCATCTTCGGCCGCCATGACCTTGTCACACAGGCCCCGATCTCTGCCGTTGATCTTCTGTGCTGCCGGAACGTCCTGATCTACTTTGCCCGCGCCCTCCAGGAGCAAGTCCTGGGGACCTTTGCCTACGCCATCCGACCGGGAGGCTATCTGGTCCTGGGCAAGACGGAGAGCCTGCTGGGACGCTTCCGGAGCGCCTTCCGGCCTGTGAACGAGTCGTTGCGAATCTATCAAAAGATGGAGTGAGTGGTGAATGTGTCAATGAGTCAATGAGTCAATAGGTCAATGAGTCGAAATATACTTATTGACTTATTTACTTATTGACTTATTGACTATTTCCCCTCACTCCTCACCCCTCACTCCGCATGTTGTGCGGGCGGCTTTCTCCTTGACAGGAGAAGGGAGAGGGGGCTATACTGTGCACGCCTTTGTGAGGAAACCGCTTGTGCGTGTTGAGGTTTGTTGCTCATGACCGTCAAAGAAGATCTGGCGGATCTCCTACAGGACGCGTGGGATCGCGCCCGGGGAGACGGAGAGCTGTCCGTCCCCTTCGGGGAACCGCCGGCCCTGGAGCTCCCACGGAAGAAGGGCCACGGAGACCTGGCTTCGACGCTCGCCCTGGTACTGGCGCCGTTGGAGAGGAAGCCTCCGCGGAAGGTGGCGGAGATCCTCCTGGCCCACCTGGCCGATCGCGGGCGGATCCTCGATCGGGCCGAGGTGGCCGGCCCGGGCTTCCTGAACTTCTTCATCCAATCCGACTACTGGCGGGAGGCCCTTCGGGATCTCCTCCGGCAGGGCGAAGCCTACGGGGCCGGCCGCATCGGCGAGGGGAAGCGGGTGCTGCTGGAGTTTGTGAGCGCTAACCCGACGGGGCCGCTCCATGTCGGCCACGCGCGCGGGGCCGCCCTGGGGGATGCGTTGGCGAACCTCTTGGCTGCCGCGGGATACGCGGTGGATCGCGAGTATTACATCAACGACGCGGGCAAACAGGTCGAGACCCTCGCGCGATCGGTCTATGCCCGCTATCGCGAGCTGATGGGAGATACGGTCCCCTTCCCCGAAGAGGGCTACCGGGGGGAGTATATCCAGACGATCGCCCGGGAGATTCTGGAACGCGAGGGGCCCCGCTATCGTGAGGTCGCCGAAGAGACCTGGTATCCCTCTTTCCTTGAACAATCGCTCACCACGATCCTCGGCTGGATTCGGTCCGACCTGGAAGCCTTCGCCGTCCGGTTCGACCGCTGGGTCAGCGAGCGGTCGCTCTTCAGAGACGGCAAGGTGGCCGCGACCCTTTCCGATTTGAAGGCGCGCGGCCAGACCTATCTCCGGGACGGAGCGATCCACTTCGCCTCCACGGCCTTCGGCGATGATAAAGACCGGGTGGTCGTGAAGGAAAACGGCGAGCATACCTACTTCGCCTCGGACATCGCCTACCACCGGGAGAAGTTCGCGCGCGGCTATGATCTCATGGTCGATCTTTGGGGAGCAGACCATGGAGGATATCTCACACGGGTCCAGGCGGCAATGCAAGCCCTGGACTGCTCAGTGGACCGCCTGCGGATCGTCATCCTGCAAATGGTGACGGTCCTCCGCGAGGGAAAGCCGGCGGCCATGTCGAAACGGGAGGGGGAGTACATCCTGCTGCGGGAGGTCTTGGAGGAGGTAGGTAAAGATGCGGCCCGTTTTATGTTCCTGACCCGCCGGGCCGACAGCCATTTGGAGTTCGACCTGGAGGTGGCGAAACGCCAGTCCAGCGAGAATCCGGTCTATTACGTCCAGTACGCCCATGCCCGGATCTGCAGCCTCTTCCACCAGGCAGCGGAGCGGGGGATCGCCCTTCTTTCGGTCGAGGCGATCTCCCTCGATCGGCTCACGGAGCCGGAAGAGATCGCGCTGCTGAAGCATCTGGCCTTCTTCCCTCCATTAGTCGAAGAGAGCGCGCGGGCGCTGGAGCCGCACCGCCTGACCGGTTACCTTCTGGATTTGGCCGCGGCGTTTCACGGCTGCTATTTCCAGCACCGCGTGATCACCGACGACCGGGACCTTACGCTGGCGCGCCTGGCCCTTGCGCAGGGCGTGGGGATCGTCTTAAGGAAAGCCTTGGGGATCCTGGGGGTGAGCGCGCCGGAGCGGATGTGATGAAGTCAGTCGTCAGTCGTCAGTCGTCAGTCGTCAGCCCTCGGAAAATGGGCTTCACGCTCCTGGCCCAGGATGGGCGGGCACGGGCGGGGGTGCTTCAGACACCCCACGGGATCGTCCGCACGCCGGCCTTCATGCCGGTGGGGACCTACGGGGCGGTGAAGACCCTTACGGCCGAGGATTTGGAGGCGCTGGGCGTGGAGATCCTCCTTGCCAACACCTACCACCTCTTTCTCCGGCCCGGCCACGATCGGATCGCCCGACTGGGGGGGCTGCACCGGTTCATGGGATGGGAGCGGCCGATTCTGACCGATAGCGGCGGGTTCCAGGTTTACAGCCTGGGAACGCTCCGCCGGATTACGGAAGAAGGGGTCGAGTTCCAATCGCCGTTGGATGGCGGGGCGCGGCACCTCCTCACCCCGGAGCGGGTGGTCGCCGTACAGGAGGCGCTGGGCTCGGACATCCTGATGCCGCTGGATATTTGCCTCGCGCATCCCGCCGGTTACCAGGAGACGGAGGAGGCGCTGGAGCGGACGACCCGTTGGGCGGAACGATCGCTGGCGGCGTGGAAAGCAGTCAGGAGTCAGGAGTCAGGAGTCAGGAGTCGGGCCCTCTTCGGGATTGTCCAGGGAGGGATGCATGCGGATCTCCGCCGTCGGAGCGCCGAGACCTTGATGGCGCTGGGGTTCGATGGATACGCCATCGGTGGCCTAAGCGTGGGGGAGACGGTCGAGGAGCGGCACGCGATGCTGGAAGTCACCGTGCCGCTGCTGCCCGCGGAACGCGCCCGGTATCTCATGGGGGTGGGGACGCCGCAAGACCTCGTGGAGGCGGTGGATCGGGGCGTGGACCTCTTTGACTGCGTCCTGCCGACGCGGAACGCCCGCAACGGGATGCTCTTCACCCGCGCGGGGCGGGTCGTCATCACCCATGCCCGCTACGCGGAGGACAACGGCCCCATCGACCCGACCTGCGCGTGCCCGGGGTGCCGTCGGTACAGCCGGGCTTATCTCCGCCACCTTTATCTGATGAAGGAGACCGCGGCGCTCCGGATCCAGACGATCCACAACCTCCACTGCTACCTCAGCTTGATGGCCGAGATGCGCGAGGCGGTTGTGCAGGGGCAGTGGGAGGAGTTTAAGAAGGCCATCAGCAGTCAGCGGTCAGCCCTCAGCGATCGGGATTCAACGTAGGATTCACCACTGGTTTGCTGAAAGCTGACGGCTGATAGCTGAACGCGATGAGCCAAGACCATTGACCATGGACTATGAACAATTCATCCAGGAGGTGACCATATGATCGATCTCGCCTTTGCCATGGCGCCCCCGTCCGATGGGGGAGGGCAAGGAGGAGCGATGGGGCTCATCGCCAGCCTCGCTCCGTTCCTCATTATCTTTGCGATCTTCTATTTCCTGCTGATTCGCCCCCAGCAGAAGAAGGCCAAGGAGAACCGCGAGATGCTGGCGAAGCTCAAGAAAGGGGACAGGGTGATGACCACGGGAGGGATCCTGGGAACCCTGACGGCCGTAGGTGAGCACACCGTGACGATCCAGATTGCCGAGAACGTGAAGATCCGGGTGGAGCGCTCGCACATCGCGGAGCTGAGAGAGGGCGCCGAGGAATGAGCCGCGCGAAGCAATCGCTGACCTGGCGGTTCGGGCTTATCGGCGGGCTGACGCTCCTGGCCCTCGTCCTCTTCCTCCCCTCCACGCCCCTGTCGGATCACCTGCCGGGGGTCTGGCGCGAGACGTTCCCCAAGATCGCCCTGGGGCTGGACCTGCAGGGAGGGATCTACCTGCTCTTGCAAGTTCAGGGCGACAAGGCGGTGGAGAACGCGGCGGGGCGGGTGGCCGAAGGGATCCGGGACGCCCTCAAGGGGAAGGGCATTGCCGTTGAAGAGGCGCGCCAGTCGGGCCCCACGGAGGTCACGGTGACGCTCGCGACACCGGAGGCCAAGGCGCAGGCGGCCAAGCGCATTCTGGAGCAGTACCCGGTCCTCGATTCAAAGGGGGAAGGGGATCGCCAGCTCACCTACCTCTACGGCAAGAGCGAGGTCGCGCGGATCAAGGAGTGGGCTGCGGCCCAGGCGCTCGAGACGATCCGGAACCGGATCGACAAGTTCGGCGTGCGGGAGCCGCTCATCCAGCGGCAGGGGACGAATGAGATCGTGGTCCAATTGCCGGGGATGAAGGAGCCGGAGCGGGCCGTCGCCCTCCTGGGGAAGACCGCCCAGTTGGAGTTCAAGCTGGTGGATGACGAGATTGACTGGACGAAGGCCCTCCAGGGGGAGGCGCCGGAGGGGCGGGAGATCCTCTATCAGAAGGTGGCGGACCGGGAGACGGGGACGACGCGCCAGGCGCCGATCCTCCTCTGGAAGAAGGCGCTGCTGGCCGGCGATGCCATCGCCGATGCCCGCGTGAGCATCGACCAGCGAGCCAACGAGCCGTACGTCTCCCTCACGTTCGACGCGGCGGGGGCCCAGCGGTTCGAGAAGATCACGGCCGAGCACGTGAAGAAGCGGCTGGCCATCATCCTGGACGGGACCGTCTACTCCGCGCCGGTCATTCAGGAGCGGATCGCGGGGGGGCAGGCCCAGATCACGGGCCGCTTCACGCCCGATGAGGCCAAAGACCTGGCCATCGTCCTGCGGGCGGGGGCCCTGCCGGCGCCGGTGAAGATCCTCCAGAACGTGACCGTGGGTCCTTCCCTCGGGCAGGACTCCATCGACATGGGGATCCGGGCGACGATCCTGGGGGTGATCCTGGTTGTCGCCTTCATGCTGTTCTATTACCGCCTCTCCGGGCTGATTGCCGACTTTGCCCTGCTCTTGAACTTCATCATGCTCCTGGGTGCGTTGGCCTGGTTCAACGCGACATTGACGCTGCCCGGGATTGCCGGCATCATCCTCATGATGGGGATGGGGGTGGACTCCAATGTCCTGATCCTGGAACGGATCAAGGAAGAGCTGCGGCTGGGTAAATCGGTGCGGGCGGCGATCGAGGGCGGCTACGACAAGGCGTTCTGGACGATCGTGGACTCCCACGTGACGACCCTCATCGCGGCGGCCGTGCTGTTTCAGTTCGGCAGCGGGCCGATCAAGGGGTTCGCCGTGACGCTGAGCGTGGGGATCCTCATCAACCTCTTTACGGCCATCGTGGGGACGCGGGTGGTGTACGATTGGATGATCAGCCGGCGGCAATTACAACGGCTGAGTATTTGAGTGAATGGTGAATAGTGAGTAGGGCGGCCCTCCGTGGCCGCCGACGATGGGCAGGCGCAGAGGCCTGCCCTACGCACCAATTTATGGGTGAGGGAGATGGACATCTGGGGTGACACGCGGATCGATTTCGTCGGGAAGCGGAAGATCGCTTTCCTGTTCTCCGGGGTGCTGTCCCTGTTGGGGCTCGTGGCGGTCATCCAGGTGGGCCTCGGGAACGCCAATTTGGGGATCGACTTCGCAGGGGGCACGGCCATCCAGCTCCGGTTTCAACAGCCCATTCCCCCTGATCAGGTCCGGAGTACGCTGGACCGTCTGGGGTTCACGGAGAGCGAGCTGCAGCAGTTTCGCGAAGGAAACGTCCTGCTCATCCGCGTCAAGGGGGCTCCGGAGTCCCTCGGCCGCGAGGCCGCCGAGATCCAGCGAGGCTTTACCGAGGCGTTTCCCGGCAACACCTTCCTCGTGGAGAGCCAGACCGAGATCGGCCCCGTCGTGGGCAAGCGCCTGAAGCAGGACGCGCTCTGGGCCGTGGCCCTGGCCCTGTTGGGGCTCCTCATCTACATCGCCCTGCGCTTCGAGATCAAGTTCGGCGTGGCGGCCACCATCGCCACGTTCCACGACATACTGGCCGTCCTCGGGGTCTTCTACCTCCTGGAGCGAGAGATCAACCTGCTCCTCATCACGGCGCTCCTGACCCTGGGCGGCTACTCCCTCACCGACACGGTGGTGGTCTTCGACCGGATCCGGGAGAACCTTCGGACGCGCGTGCGGCGTCCCCTGGAGGAGACGATCAACCGGAGCATCAACGAGGTGCTTCGCAGGACGGTCGTCACCTCCCTCACCGTGCTGCTGGAGCTGCTTGCCCTGTTGTTCCTCGGCGGGGAGGTCATCTTCGACTTCTCCTTGGCCCTCTTCCTGGGGGTGATCGTGGGGACTTACTCCTCCATCTTCGTGGCCAGCCCCATCCTCCTTGTCTGGCGCGGCGGCAAGGGGAAATTGCTGGGGGAAGCGTAAAAATGCTGAAGATTGAAGATAGAGGATAGAGGTTTGAGTCCTTAGATCTTGCCTCGAGCCTCCAACCTCAAGCCCGTAGGGCAGGCCTCCGCGCCTGCCCATGGGCGGGTACAGTGCCCCGCCCTACTCCGCTCCCCCCTCCGCCTGCCCCTTTCCCCCACTAGGATTAGCGAATTCAACAAGTTTGTGATATGCTGTTATAAATAACTTCATTTATGTTACCTGTAGGGCAGGGCTTCAGCCCTGCATAACAGCAACCCTGAAGGGTTGCCCTACATAACACAGATGTCGTTTGTATTAGTAATTAATTCCTGGCGGATGTTGGATTATCACCCGTCCGTGTCCGCATGAGGCGGGGCAGCAGGGAGGAGGCGGGGTGTCAGCCAAGCGGTGGCGGTTGAGGGGGTCCGCCTCAGGCGGAGATGAAGAGGCGGTCAGCCATCTGGCCGCGACCCTGGAGTTG
>JACRHK010000084.1 GCA_016217625.1 Nitrospirota bacterium | reverse complement strand
TGACGCCGCCTTTCATGCCGCCCTCTCCAACACACTCGACGAATGGGCCACCCCTGAAGACGAAAAGGCATTCCGTGATCTCTGAGCTGTGGGACGTGGTTGTCGTCCCCTTTCCCTTTACCGAGAGGGCGGACACGAAACGACGGCCCGCGCTGGCGTTGAGCACTGCGGCGTTCAATGAAAGCGGCCACACGGTTCTTGCGATGATCACGAGCAAATCCCATCCCCCATGGCCCGGAGATACCGACTTGGATGCGCTTGAGCCGGCTGGGCTCAAAACACCCTGCATGATCCGCTTGAAACTCTTTACCCTCGACAACAGGCTCATCCTGAATAAGATCGGTCGCCTCTCACCGAACGACCGCACCAGAGTTGCTGAACAGATCCGTCGCTACATCCCCCTCACTCCATAGCCCATCCCTTTAGTAGGGGATGTGCTCCAGAGAGTCCCAACTGCGAGCGGGACAGGGCGGCTGGATGGGGATAGCTCCTCCCCGGGGAGCATCTTCTACCTTTCCCCCCTCTTCATCCGCCTCCATTCTCCAACCTCAACAACCGGCCCATCGTCTCAGCCGTTCCAGACTGAACCCGCGCCCCTTGTCACAGATACCTCCCCCACAGCCCCGCGGGGTACTTCCAGAAGAACAGCCCCATGGCCTTGAGATGCTCGAAGGTCAGGCGCGTCAGCAGGCGACGCCGCGTCACCCGCTGCTCGTGATGCACAATCGTCGCGTCGGGATAATACACGACCTGATACCCCGCGCGCCGCATCCGCACGCAATAGTCCGTATCCTCCCACCCGTAGAACATCCGGCTGTCCAGCAGACCGACCTGTTGAAAAGCTTCCCTCCGGACCATTTGGCAGGCGCCGATGACCTGGTCCACCACGCGGGGCGTCAGGTGATCCCAGTCCTCCATCTGAAACTTTTTCAACACGCGGCTCCTTCTCACCGGCGGGAGAAAAGCCAACCGGCGGAAGAGAGGAATCAGGAGGTGATGAAACGTCCGGCAGGTGTGCTGGAGGTTCCCCGAAGCATCCACCAGCCTCGGACCCAGCAGCCCGATTTGGGAATGGGCGTCCATGAACGCGACCATCCGGTCAATCGCCCCGGGTGACACCTCCGTGTCCACATCCAGGATCAGGAGGTAACGCCCGGAGCAAGCCTGGAGCGCCTGGTTCCGGGCGGGCGCCACGCCCCGGTTCTTGCGGTTGACGATGAGCCGGATCTCCGGATAGTGCCTGGTCAGAAAGGCGACGCTGCCGTCATGCGAACCGTTATCCACCACCACCATGTCAAAAGCGACCACCCGAGTGTTCGCGTAGATCGTCTCCAGACAGCGGCGCAGGTATCCTTCCGCATTCCACGTGATAAGGGCAATGGAGACGTCGGACGGCGGCAGGCTCAGCGGGATTGCTTGCGGAGAAGCGACCGGCCGGCCTTTACCACTGAGGCGGGGGACTTGATCTTTCTCAAGTTTCTCCATAGAAAACCCGGATTCAGATAGAAAGAATAGTTGGCTCTCCGAACCGCCCGTTCGAGATCCTCCTTGCGGAGATGGGGATACTCAATGGTGGCTTCTTTCTGCACGTCCACCGGACGATAGACGTCATCGATCAACCACCCCTTCTCCTTGGCCACGTCCCAGAACTCGGTGCCGGGGAAGGGGTTGCAGATCCCGAACATCACGGCATTGGGTTTTAATGCTTTAATGATCTCGAGGTCCGTCCGGATCGTCTCTTGCGTTTCCAACGGGCTCGAGCCCACGAGGATGTTGAGCTTCACCGGCACGCGGTATTTCTTCAGCAGCTTGATCGCCCGAACGGCCGTCTCCGTGTTGCAATCTTTCTTGATGTCGTCCAGCACGGCTTGGTTGAACGACTCGACCCCGATATCCACGTACTCGCACCCCGATTCGGCAAGGGCCTTGGCCACTTTTTCCGTGACGTGATCCGCTCTCGTCAAGCATCCCCATTTCAGACCAAGCTGCTTAATCCCCTCGCAGAGCGCGAGGGTGCGGCTCTCGCCCCACATGAAGACGTCGTCGAGAAACGCCACAGACCTGTACCCTTGTTCCTTGAGATGACGGAGCTCCCCCAGGATGTTCTCCGGAGTCCTGTGCGCCACGGGGGGTTTCTTCCCCCCATGATGCCGCTTGTACTCCAGCTCTCTGGCGAAACTCAGGGAGTTGGGCACGCAGTACCGGCACGTGTACGAGCACCCCCGTGAGGCCAACACGGCCGCGACCGGTTGTTCCCCCAGTTTCGGGTTGTAATACCCCTTTTCGTCCACCAGATGGCGGGCGGGGTGCGGCAAGGCATCCAGGTTCCTGTTGATGTCCCGCGGCGGGGCATGAACGGACTCTCCCTGCGTCCCCAGATGCGACAGCCCCCGGATTCCGGAGAGATCCGCCCGGCCGGCGCCCATCCGTTTCTGGAGGGCCTCGGCCAGCTCCCGCAGGGTGAGCTCCGGCTCGCCGCGCACCACAAAGGACATCCGGTCCACGAGGTAAGCCTCCGGCTCGTAGGTGGGAGAAGGGCCCATGAAGGCGACCGGCACGTCACCCCGCTTCTCCCGGATCATCCCCAGGGCGAGCAGGTCGGTCCGCTTGGCCAGATTGACGGTGTAGAACCCGTACAGCTCGCTCTGATCCGTCTCAAGAAACCTCTCGAGATCCGCTCTGCTCCATCCTTCAACCGGCGCATCGATGTACCGCACCTTGTGGCCCGCCTGCTCCAGGACGGAAGCCGCCGTCAGCACATAGATGTTCGCAATCGGGTACAACCCGTAGGTGCAACCGAAGACGCGTTCAACTTCCCGCGTGCCTTCCAGAACAGGGGGCACGAGTAATGTAATCTGCATGGGAACCTCCAAAAGATCCCGCCCGCCACCGGCAGGGGGAGGATCAGGTGAATCGGGATGAACGGTCTGCCAAGACCTCTTCGTACAGCCCCTCCAGGGCCTTTACGCCCTGGCGTCGATCGAACAGCTTTTCTACCCGCCGCCGCCCCGCCGCGCCCATCACCGCGCGCCGCTCCGGGTCGCGGAGCAGCAAGAGGACCGCCTCGGCGACGGCATCCGGTCGCCC
>JACRHK010000092.1 GCA_016217625.1 Nitrospirota bacterium | reverse complement strand
GAAGTACCCCGAGGTCTTCGAGCGTTTGGGAATCGGTGCGCCCAAAGGGGTGCTCCTGCACGGCCCGCCGGGCTGCGGGAAGACCCTCATCGCGAGAGCGGTGGCGAACGAGACGGACGCCCACTTCTTCGCCGTGAGCGGGCCGGAGGTGATCCACAAATTCTACGGAGAGTCAGAGGCCAAACTCAGGAAGCTGTTCGAGGAGGCGGAGCGCCAGGCCCCGAGCATCGTCTTCCTTGACGAGATCGACGCCATTGCCCCCAAGCGCGAGACGGTGGTGGGGGAGGTGGAGAAGCGAGTGGTGGCCCAGCTCCTGGCTCTCATGGACGGCCTCCGCTCGCGAGGCCAGGTCATTGTCATCGGCGCGACCAATCTGCCCAACCTTCTCGATCCGGCCCTCCGAAGGCCGGGGCGCTTTGACCGGGAGATCGTCATCGGGATCCCGGATAAGAAGGGTCGGCGGGAGATCCTGGAGGTCCACACCCGGGGGATGCCGTTGGCTGAGGATGTGGACTTGGAGGAGCTTAGCGAGATCACCCACGGCTTTGTGGGTGCCGACCTGGAGGCTCTGTGCCGGGAGGCGGCCATGGCGGCTCTCCGCGCCCTCCTCCCCCAGATCGAGTTTGAGGTGGGGGCCATCCCTTACGAGGCCCTCATGGAACTCAGGATCCACCGGGCCCACTTCTACGAGGCCCTCAAGGAGGTAGAGCCCTCCGCCCTCCGGGAGATCGCGGTGGAGGTTCCAGATGTCAGGTGGGAGGACGTGGGGGGGCTCGGCGCCGTCAAGCAGGAGCTCCTGGAAGCCATCGAGTGGCCGCTCCGCTATGCGTCTCTCTTCCAGCACGCCCGGACTAGGCCCCCGCGGGGGATCCTCCTCCACGGCCCGCCGGGGACCGGCAAGACGCTTTTGGCGAGGGCAGTGGCCACGGAGAGCGAGGCCAACTTCATTGCCATCAAAGGACCTCAGCTCATGTCCAAGTGGGTCGGTGAGAGTGAGCGCGCCATCCGCGAGGTCTTCAAGAAGGCCAAGCAGGCCGCACCCTGCCTCATCTTCTTCGACGAGCTGGACGCGCTGGCCCCCAGGCGGGGCCTGGACCCTTCGGGGGTGGCGGAGCGGGTTCTGAGCCAGCTCCTCACAGAGCTAGACGGGATTGAGGAACTGAGGGGGGTCATGGTCCTCGCGGCCACGAACCGCCTGGACATGGTGGACCCGGCTCTTCTGCGGCCCGGCCGCTTCGACTCGCTTGTCGAAATCCCCATGCCCGATGAGGGGGAGCGGCTCGAAATCTTCGGGATCCACACGAGGGGAAAGCCCCTAGCCAAGGATGTGGATCTCGCCGTCCTGGCCAGGGAGAGCCAAGGGCTGGCGGGAGCCGGGATCGAGGCCATCTGCCGGAAAGCCGCCATGCTGGCCATCCGGGAGTACCTGGAGGCCCATCCGTGGGGGAGCGATCCCGGCTTTCAGGGATACGCTGTGCGGATGGCTCATCTGGCGGAGGCCGTGAAATCCCCGGCTAAAGGAGGAGCGCGGTGAGAAAGAGGATCCTCGTAGTGGATGACGAGGAGGACATCTGCCGGCTCCTCACCGAGAGTCTGAGGCGCGAGGGGTTTCAGGTGGCGGCGGCCAGAAGTGGGCGTGAGGCCCTGACCCTCGTGGAGCAAGAGCCTCCAGACCTCATCATTCTGGATCTGGCCATGCCGGAGATGGATGGGATCGAGACCCTCAGGCGGCTCAGGGAGCGGGGCGTGACGGCCAAGGTGCTGATCCTCACCGCCTACGGGACGGCGCAGCGGGCCCGGGAGGCCATGGCCCTGGGCGTGAGAGAGTTCATCGGCAAGCCCTTCGACCTGGATCGGCTGATCAGGATCGTTGCCCAGGAGGTGACAGGGTGAATGTGGCGGCTGTGGGAATGAGGCGGCTCATCTATGTGCCCATCATCCACACCATGGTGGACATGGGGTCCCGGGCGGAGGCCCTGAAGCAGGAGTTCATCAAACGATTCGGCGCCGAACGATGGGAGCGTCACCGCCAGGTCATCGAGGAGGTCTGGGAAGGGATCCGAGCGAAGCTCTTGACCCTCACCCTCCCCTGGGAGCGGGTCAGGATCTACCAGGATGGCCTTCCCGTATCGGGAAAGGAGTTGGAGATCGCCCGAGAGGTGGCGGCCCAGGGAAGCAAGAACTACCAGCTCGTGATGGAGCTGGTCAGGAGAGGAGCGAAGCTCATGGGGACGGAGTCACCTGAGCTGCTGAAGCGGGAGTACGCCCACATCGCCCGGATCGCCGAGGCGATGACCGACGCCGATCAGGAAAAGGCCGAGCAAAGCTACGCGGCAGAGAGCGCGGAGATCCTGAAGGCACGCGACGCCTTCATTGCCCAGCGGATCGCCGAGACGCTGAAAGAGGGGGAAGTGGGCCTTCTGTTCCTGGGGATGATGCACGAGTTGGATCAACTCCTGCCCAAGGGAATTCAGGCGGAGTTTCTCATCGACCGGCTCCCGCTCCGAGAGGTGGAGGAGCGCTGATGGGCTCCGAAGTTGGTTGGTACCTTTACGCCTTCTTCTCCCACGGAGAGGTGCCGCCGATGACGGGAATCGACGGACACTCTCCGTTGAACTGTATCGACGAGCAAGGGATCGTGGCCTTGGCGAGCCAAGTTCCCCTGGCCGAGTTCGGGGAGGAGGCTCTTCGCCGCAACGTGGAGGATCTGGGCTGGCTGGAGGAGAAGGTGCGCCTGCACGAGGCGATCGTCGAGGCGGCCCTGGCCAAGGGCCAGCTCCTTCCGATGAAGTTCGGCACGATCTTCCTCGACCAGGAGAGGATCCGGGAGGTGATCAGGAAAAACGCGCTTGTCCTCCGGGCGGCCCTCGAAGAACTCAGCGACAAAGAGGAGTGGGGGGTGAAGGGTTTCGTGGACGAGACAGGCTTTCGAGCCGCCGTGCTCCAGAACGACCCGGTGCTCGTTGCTCTCTCAGGAGAGGCGAGCGCCAAGGCGCCCGGGTATGCCTTCTTTCACAGGAGAAAAATCGAGGAGGCCGCATCAGCGAAATCTCAGGAGCGCGAGGCATCGCTTGTCCGCGAGGCCGTGGAGGTCATCCGCAAACTGGTGGTAGAGCTGGCGGAGTATCCTCCTCTCCTCCCTGAGGTCGCGCGGAAGGAGAAGATCGTCCTCAACCTAGTTTGTCTCGTGAGGCGGGAGAGTGTGGAGGCCTTCCTCGCTGAGGTGGAGCAGTGGAGCCGAGACCATGCCGAAGAAGGCGTCAGGCTCGTCGCCTCCGGCGCCTGGCCCCTCTACCACTTTGTCCCGAGGCTTGACGCTGATGGGTAACGCAGGGTCCGTTTACGCCCGGGAGCGCCAGATCACGCTCCTCGAAACCCTGGACCGCCTTCTGAACAAGGGGGTCGTGGTTGCCGGGGACGTGACCCTCTCGGTGGCCGATGTGGATCTGATCTACGTGGGCCTCCGGCTCCTCATTTCCTCCGTGGAGACGGCCCGAGAGTGGGGCCTTCGAAATGCGGGGGAGTAGACATATTCTAAAGCCGATGTCCTCACAAGTGAAGCAAGTTTTCGTCCGTTCAGCTTTAGAGGCGAGGCTTCGTTACGTGATGAAGGGAATCTACCTCTACGGGATCGTGGGTTTCCCCCCAGCGCTGACGGATGAGATCTGTGGCCTCGGAGACGCTCCTGTTTTCCTCGTCTCTCATGGAGGTCTGGCCGCGCTCGTCGGCCCGTCACCCCTCGCCCCTTGGCCCTCGGACGAGACCCACCTGACCCTCCACGAAGCAGTGGTGGAGAAGGTGATGGGCTCACGCCCTATCCTTCCCGTTCGCTTCAACACGCTCTTCAGGACCGGGGAGGCGGTCATCGCGCTTCTCGACAAACAGTCTCAGTCGTTCCGATCGGCACTCGACCGGGTGGCGGGGAAGGTGGAGCTGGGACTTCGCGTGCTCTGGGAGGCGCCTCGGAACGCCGAGGCGCTGGTGGATCGGGAGGCCGGGGAGGGAGGGCCCGGAACGGAATACCTCTATCGGAGGCTGAGGGACCAGCGGCGGCAGGCCAGTCGCCGGGCGGCGGGAGAACAGGTGGCTCAGAAAGTTCAGGCGCGTTTCCGCTCCCTGGCTGTGGAGAACTGGATGCGGCGCCTCGCCACTGACCGGCTGCTCTTGAGCGGGGCCTATCTCGTGGAGCGGGATCGAGTGGACGCTTTCAGGGAAGGTGTGGCACAGGCCAGGGAGGAATTTTCCAGTCTCAGTTTTCTCCTCACCGGCCCCTGGCCTCCTTACCACTTTGTCAACGGAGCGCACGATGAAACCGGAGACGCTCTCGGCACCTGAGAGCGCCCTGGAGGAGTTCGAGGAAGAGCTGGGCCGGCTCACCGAGGCCCTGCCCAGGCGGATCAACGCCGACTCCGAGAACGTCGACCAGGGGTTGGTCAAGCTGGTCTTGACCGTCGTTGAGCTCCTCCGACGGCTTCTCGAGAAGCAGGCCTTGCGGCGCATGGACGCGGGCTCGCTGACGCCTGAGGAGATCGAACGGATGGGACTGGCGTTCTTGCGTCTGGAAGAAAAGATGGCGGAACTCAAGGTCCATTTTGGCCTGCGAGATGAGGATCTGAACCTGAACTTAGGGCCTCTTGGAGAGCTCCTGTGACCCAAGGGGGTGGCGGGCCGCAACGGAAGGGGTGTTGAGCCGTGAACAACTTTCGCCGCGTACGGCTGATTAAGGGACGCGTGTTCGAAGCAATCGGGTCCGCGCGTCAGGGGCGAAATCCTCGCGGGCGGGGTACACCGGGGCCGGCGGCTTTCCCTCCGCGGGCCGGAGGTGCCGTCGAAGCGTTCACGTCTTGGAACTCCTCCTCCTGCGTCAGCGAGCTGCGGGCCAAGTGCCTGGGAGAACTGTCGTGGACGCGAGGCTACCTGCCGCAAGCTTCACGCGAGCGGTTGCTCAGCACCGTGGCAAACCGATTCCCGAACGGGATGGCCCCTGCATTGCGGGAACGCCTTGCCCGAGATCTGGAGCACTTCCCCTTCTGGGACTGCCTGGCGACGTGGCTTCGATCCGACTCAGTGGTAGGACTGGTAGGGGCGTGGCCGGAGCTGGTTCCCGCCCTGGCGACGTTCCTGTCGTCCGAACCGGTTGCGCTCTACCGATCCCCTTACGGGAATGGGGAACCCTCCTCAACCCCAACCCCGATCGGCCGCAAGGTAGCTACGGGATTTCTATGATGGACCCAGGCGGGCACCTCGACCGTGTTCCACATTCCGGGCACGAGCGAGGGAGCAGTGTTCCGAAGCGAATCCTCATCGTGGACGATGAGGAAGATGTGCGGTGGCTCCTGGCCACGATGCT
This sequence comes from Nitrospirota bacterium, assembly GCA_016217625.1. Taxonomy (GTDB): domain Bacteria; phylum Nitrospirota; class RBG-16-64-22; order JACRHK01; family JACRHK01; genus JACRHK01. The sequence continues at coordinate 82 of JACRHK010000092.1, read as the reverse complement.
CAAGGAGTACGGATTCGAGCCGGTTGTGGCGTGCAACGGTCTACAGGCCCTGGAACAAGTCCCGATGAGCGCCCCTGAAGTG
>JACRHK010000006.1 GCA_016217625.1 Nitrospirota bacterium | reverse complement strand
TATCGGTGGTAGATGGCTTTGAAGTACTCCCATTTGGATGTGCGGCTCATCACGTAACCCTCCTGTTGTCAAAAGTGGTGGGTTACATTTTAAATGAGTTGACGATACCTCCTAGAGTTACATTTTAGATGATTTGATACGCCCGATTGACTTTCTCCGGGGTTTCGGCTATCCTGTCATCCGCTTGTCGGTCTTATCAAAGGGGGGAACCATGAAGGACGTCACGCTGCACACCTGGGGAATCGCAGTCGGGCTGGCGCTGGTGGTGCTGGCGACAGGCTGTGCGACCAAGAAGGATTACTCCAAATTTGAGTTCAATGTCGAGGAGCTGATTACGCTGGGCGATCAGAAGCTCCGCAAGGGGAATTACGAAGAGGCCCGGGAAGCGTTCAAACGCATTCAAGAAAAAGACGTCGAGAAGAACTTCGGCGCCATCAGCCAGCTCCGGATCGGCGACACCTATTACGCCGAGGAGCTCTACGACGAGGCCATCGCCGAGTACAAGAAGTTCCTGGAGATCTACCCCTACAACCGGGGCGCCGGCTACGCCCAGTTCCAGATCGCCATGTCCCACTACCGCCGGGTGAACGGGGTCGACCGGAACCACGGCCAGATCCGCCTGGCCAACAAGGCGTTCGAGGATCTGGTCCAGCGCTACCCGCGGAGCCCCTACGTGGAGCTGGCCCAGGAGAAGGCCCGGGAGTGCCGCCGGATGCTCATCGAGTACGAGTTCTACGTGGGGAATTTCTATTTCAAGACGGGGGCCTATCAGTCAGCGGCCGGCCGGTATGAAGGGATCTTGAAGGCGTACCCCCAATCCCCCCTGGAGGCCGATGTCCTCTTCTCCCTCGCCCGCACCTACAAAGAGATGAAGGAACGGGAGAAGGCGGTCGCCTACCTGGAGCGTTTCCTCTCCCAATACCCTCAGCACAAGAGCCGCCCGCAGGCGGAAAAGCTCCTGGCGTCGCTGAAGGGGTAGGCGCGTTTAGCGAGTTACCCCCAGCCGCCTCCCCACGCGGGTGAAGGCGGCGAGGGCTTCATCGAGGTGGCGCCGCTCGTGGGCGGCGGAGATCTGGACGCGGATGCGCGCTTCTCCCTTGGGGACCACCGGATAGGAGAAGCCGATCACGTAGATTCCCTCGTTAAGAAGTTCCGCCGCCATCCGCTGGGCGAGCGGCTCCTCGTAGAGCATCACCGGAACGATGGGGTGATCCCCCGGCTTGATCTCAAACCCCGCCTCCGCGATTTCCTTCCGGAAATAGCGCGTGTTCTCCCACAGTCGCTCCCTTAAGTCGCTCGCTGTCGCGATCAGATCGAGAGCCCGGATCCCCGCGGCTACCAGGGCCGGGGTCATGGTATTCGAGAAGAGGTAGGGCCGGGAGCGCTGCCGAAGCAGATCGACGATCGCCTGCCGCCCCGCCGTGAAGCCGCCCGAGCCGCCGCCCAGCGCCTTCCCAAGCGTAGAAGTGACGAGGTCCATCTGATCTATGACTCCGAACTGCTCGGGCGTCCCGCGCCCCGTGGGACCCACGACGCCGGTGGCGTGGGAGTCGTCCACCATGACGAGAGCGTCGAGCTGCCGGGCCAGGGCCGTGATTCGGTCCAGGCGGGCCATGTCCCCGTCCATGCTGAAGACGCCGTCCGTGGCGATGAGCCGCAGCCGGTGACTTTGCGCCTCGCGGAGTTTCGCCTCCAGGTCGTCCATGTCGCCGTGGGCGTAGCGGAACCGGGCGGCCTTGCAGAGGCGGATCCCGTCGATGACGGAGGCGTGGTTCAAGGCGTCGCTCAGGACGGCATCTTCCGGGCCCAGCAGCGTCTCGAAGAGGCCGGTGTTGGCGTCGAAGCAGGAGGTGTAGAGGATCGCGTCGTCCGCGCCCAGGAACGTCGCGATCCGTTCTTCGAGGGCCTTGTGGAGGTCCTGCGTGCCGCAGATGAAGCGGACGGAGGCCAGGCCGAAGCCGCGCTCCTGCAGCGCCTGCTTCGCTGCCTCCACGAGGGCGGGGTGGTTGGCCAGGCCCAGGTAATTGTTGGCGCAGAAATTGAGGACGGCACCCCGCTCCCTGGTCGCGATCTCCACGCCCTGCGGCGTCGTGAGGACGCGCTCTTCCTTGTAGAGGCCCTCCGCGCGAATCCGCTCCAGCTCCGCCCGGAAGATCTGCAACGGATCGCTCATTCCCTTACTCCCACTCCAGGAGAACCTTCCCGCACAACCCCGAATGAACGACCTCGAACGCCTGCTGAAACTCCGCGACGGGGAACCGGTGGGTGACGACCGGCGCGATGTCCAGCCCGCTCCGGATCGTCTGGCTCATCTTGTACCAGGTCTCGAACATCTCCCGCCCATAGATTCCCTTGAGGTGCAGCCCCTTGAAGATGACCTGGTCCCAGTCGATCTGCGTCGTGGGCGGCAGGAACCCCAAGAGCGCAATGGAGCCGCCGTGGTAGAGATGGGCAATCAAGTCATTGAGGGCCAGCGGGCTCCCGGACATCTCCAGTCCCACGTCGAAGCCGTTGGACATCTTCAGCTCCTGCATGACGGCCCCCAGCGCCTCGCGGGCGACGTTGACGGCCCTGGTGGCGCCCATCTTCCGCGCCAGATCCAGCCGGTAGTCGTTCACGTCGGTGACGACCACGCGGCGCGCGCCGGCGAACCGGCAGACGGCCGCGGCCATGAGGCCGATGGGCCCCGCCCCCGTGATCAGGACGTCTTCGCCCACCAGGTCGAAGGAGAGGGCGCAGTGGACGGCGTTCCCGAAGGGGTCGAAGAGGGCGGCCAGCTCCGAAGGGATCTCCGGGTGGACGCGCCAGAGGTTGGCCGCCGGCAGGACGAGGTAGTCGGCAAAGGCGCCGTCGCGGGAGCCGCCGATCGTGGCCGCGTGATCGCAGAGGTGCCGCTTCCCGGCCCGGCAGTTCCGGCAGAGGCCGCAGTGGATGTGCCCCTCCCCCGAAACCCGGTCGCCGACCGCGTACCCCCTCACGCCCGGCCCGATCTCGGCGAGGGTCCCCACGAACTCGTGGCCGATAATCCGCGGCAGGCGGAGGTTCCGCCGCGCCCACTCGTCCCAGTGGTAGATGTGCAGGTCGGTGCCGCAGATGCCGGTCTTGGAGATCTTGATAAGAACCTCGCCCACCCCCGCGGTGGGGATGGGGGCTTCCTCCAGCCAGAGACCCGGCTCCGGCGACTTCTTCACCAACGCCCGCGACATGACACTCCTCTGCTTTGGCCTGAACAGAGTGAATCCATATCAATCACCCGCAGCGATCGGGATTCGCTCTTCGTCCATGTCAATCATCTCGAGGGGGCCCAGAGTGCTGAGGTCCACCTTGGCGGCCAGCTCGGGATAGTTTCGCTTCCGGGCCTCCAGGCCGGCGGCATCCGGGCGATAGGCGGCAATCCCTTTGGCCCATTGTCGTTTTTCTTCTTCGGTATGGAGGATGGCGCGCCGCTCCACCCATTCCAGGACCTCGTCATCCGACTGGGCCTTCGAAATCGCCTGCCTCAACGCCTCCGCCTCCAGGCCGGTAAAGGCGAGAAACCAGCCGTCTAGCGTCCTCCCCGGCTTGAGAAGGTTGCCGAGATATTCCAGCGGCAGCTTCCCCTCCGCATGCAGACGGACCTTGTCGATCAGGCGGGGGAGGATGCTGTACCCGCCCAACTTCTCGCGGGGAGATCGCAGCTTGACAGATCGTGAGTGTCTCATCCTCTTCTCACCCTTAAGCATCCAACCCCAGTCTATACGAACGGCGAGTAAAACGGAAGGGATGCGGTACACTGCTCATCTCCTCATGGCCAAGAGCCCTAGGTTCCCGCCGAAGTAGCGCTGTTCGTGGAGGACTTTTGCGCCGTGGGCGCGGAGCCAGGCGGTGAGGTCGCCGTGCGCCATGCAGTCCAGATAGTTCGCATAATGCGGTGGGTGGATGCGGCCGATCTGCCGCTCATCGAACCGGAAGAAGGC
>JACRHK010000079.1 GCA_016217625.1 Nitrospirota bacterium | reverse complement strand
GCTTCGGAGGATCAAGGGATGCCGGCATCTCCATCTCCTTAAGGCCGCACTTGAGAAAGAGACGTCTCAGCAAGAGGCAAAGGCCGCATGACGCACACATGGAGCCGCTTCGGAAATTTCAACTAGAATTGGGATTGACTCGTGCCTATTTGTCAACCGCGCATTGACTTTCCCTGCCATTCCCGATAGAATCAACTCATGTTTGCGAGCCTGCACCGGTTGGTATCAAGAAGAAGTGCCCCGGAGACCTCATGAACCGATGAACAGCTACCTCATCGAATTTGAGGCGCTTCCCTGGGAGAATCCCGCCCTGGGTGTGAGGACCAAGACATGCGTTCAAGGCGACAGGAAACTGCGCCTGGTTGAGTTCGCCAAGGAATTTGTTGAGCAAGAGTGGTGCACTAATGACCACATGGGCTTTGTCCTGGAAGGAGAGATGGAGGTGAATTTCAATGGAGTGGTGAAGAGGTACAAAGCAGGTGACGGTATGTTCATCCCAAAGGGAGAGCAAAACAAGCATCGGCACCATGCCACCGGCAAGACGACAAAGCTATTCCTGGTCGAGGAGGCCTAACCCCCATTTGGAGCGGGACTTCGTGGACGCTGCGCGCCCCTCGGCCGTTCGACCGCAGCGTTAGGCGATTAAGCGTACCATCAGAAGAGAGGAGAACGGAATGAAGATTTTTGTCGGCAATTTGTCTCGCGATGTCAGTGACGAGGATTTACTGAAGGCTTTTGAGGCGTTCGGAGGAGTGGAATCCGCCACGGTGGTCAAAGACAAGTTTACGGGAGAGTCCAGAGGATTCGGGTTTGTGGAGATGTCCGCTGTGGCGGAAGCGCGGTCGGCGATCGACGGGTTGAATGGAAAAGAGTTAAAGGGCAGAACGGTCACGGTGAATGAGGCGCGTCCCCGCGAAGAAAGAGGGGGAGGGGGAGGGAGAGGGAGACCGGGCGGCGGGCGGCGTTACTGATCGTCCCTGCAGCAAGAAGCTTTTCGCCTAACCGCGCGCAGCACACCGGCGGGCCTTCAGCCCGCCGGTGTGCGCGATCGTGGGGAGAGAGTAGGGGACGTGGTTACCTGCCTTGCATCACTCTTGACGCGGAGGCGGGAACTCTGGAGTGAGATTGCTGCAACGCAACGTAAGTAACAAGGTCCCCTGATCTCCTCGCAATGCGAAAAACCATTATTTTTGCCGATCACACGTTTGTTCTGGGCTGAAGCGGGTCTTGTTGACCGCCGCGCGTTGACTTCCTACCCCGTTCCCGATAGAATCAACCCATGTTTGCGAGCCTGCGCCAAGATGTCCGGGCGGTGTTTGAGCATGACCCGGCGGCCCGGAATATCCTGGAGGTCCTGACCTGCTACTCGGGCCTCCATGCCCTGATCCTCCACCGCGTGGCCCATGCCTTCTGGCGGTGGCGCGTCCCCTTGTTGCCCCGGCTCCTGTCCCAGATCAGCCGCTTCCTGACCGGCGTGGAGATCCATCACGGTGCGCAGATCGGTCCCGGGTGCTTCATCGACCACGGGATGGGGGTCGTCATCGGCGAAACGTCGATCCTGGGCAAGGGGGTGCTCCTCTACCAGGGGGTGACGCTGGGCGGGACGGGCAAAGAGCGGGGGAAGCGCCACCCGACGTTAGGCGATCATGTGGTCGTCGGGGCCGGCGCCGTGGTCCTGGGCCCGATCACGATCGGTCACTGCGTGCGAATCGGGGCCGGCTCCGTCGTCGTCCGCCCGGTGCCGGATGACTGCACAGTGGTCGGCGTCCCAGCCAAGGTGGTCGCGCACCGGGGCGAGAAGCTTACGGAGGAGCAGATGCTCGCGCACGGCAACCTCCCGGACCCGGAGCTGTATTTGCTCCGGCGGCTCACCCACCGGTTGGCGGAGCTGGAGCACCGGGTGCGGGAAATGGAGAAACAGCAATCGAAAATTGAGGGTTGAGAAGGACGCTCCGTGCTCCGCGCTGCGTGCCTCGCGCTTCAAATCCCGCCATAAGCGCGTAGCCCGTTGGCCCGCGGCACGAAGCGCATTGCTGTTTGACCATCGACATGGACTTGAATATCGACACTCCAAATAGGGTCCTTGCGGAGAAGTCCGGGCGTCTGCAAACATTTCTCCGGGAGATGGGGAGCCTGCTGGTGGCGTGCTCGGGCGGGACAGACAGCATGTTCCTGACCTTCGCAGCCCACGAGGCGCTGGGGGATCGCGTCATGGCCGTGACGGCGGTGTCGCCCAGCTATCCCGTGCGCGACTTGGAGGCGACGCGCAAGATCCTCCACGGGCTGGGCATCCCGCATCTCCTCGTCGAGACGGAGGAGATGGACCGCGAGGGGTACCGCCGGAATCAGCCGGACCGCTGCTATTTCTGCAAAGATGATCTCTTTGGCCGGTTGGTGCCGATGGCGGCGGCGCTGGGGATCGCCTGGGTGGCAGACGGGACAAACGCCGAGGATGACCCGGCAGATCGGCCCGGCATGCAGGCGGCCAGAACCCATGGCGTCCGAAGCCCGCTCCGCGAGGCAGGCCTCGTAAAAGCAGAGATACGGGAGCTGAGCAGGTGTGCAGGGATCCAGACCTGGGACAAGCCGGCCTCGGCTTGTCTCTCATCGCGGATACCATTTGGAACGCAGATCCAGCCTGACATGCTGGAACAAGTCCGGCAGGCTGAGGAGATCCTTCAGGATCTGGGGTTCCGCCAGGTGCGCGTCCGGCACCATGGGGAAGTAGCGCGGATAGAAGTCGGACCTGAGGAATGGGCGCGCTGGGAGGACGCTGAGGTTCGTGATATGGTGGTGCGATCTCTCAGGGTTCTTGGGTTCCGCCATGTGGCGGTGGATCTGGAAAGCTATGGGGTGAAGAAGAAGATAGAGGACAGAGGATAGAAGATGGAGAGAAGCAGCAAGAAGGTGATTGTCGGCATGAGCGGCGGCGTGGATTCGAGCGTGGCGGCCGCGCTACTTTTAGAGGCCGGCTACGAGGTCCACGGCGTGACGTTCCAGGTCTGGGCGCAGACGGTCCCCGTGGACCCCGCCACCTATCGGGGGTGCTGCGCCCTGGAGGCGGTGGAGGACGCCGAGGCCGTGTGCGGGCGGCTCGGCATCCCGTATGAGGTGATCGATGTGCGCGAGGCGTTCCGGAAGCGGGTCATCCAGCCATTTGCGGAGGCGTATCTCGTGGGGGTGACGCCGAATCCCTGCGTGGAGTGCAACCGCTCCATCAAGTTCGACTTCCTACTGGCCCATGCCCGGGCCGTGGGGGCGGATTTCATTGCCACGGGGCACTATGCGCGGGTCGCCTGGGACGATGGCCTCGGGCGGTTTGTCCTGCTTCGGGGGCGGGATGCGCGGAAGGATCAGTCTTACGTCCTCTATCCGATGACACAGGCCCAGCTCGGCCGCACGATCTTTCCCCTGGGGGGTCTGACGAAGGAGGAGGTCCGGGAGGAGGCGCGGAGGTTGGGTCTCCCCGTCGCCGAAAAGGCCGACAGCCAGGAGATCTGCTTCCTTCCCGAAGGCCGGCCGGGACAGTGGCTGGAGGCCGTCACGCCGGGACGGATGCGGCCGGGCCCTCTGCTCTCGCCTCGGGGAGAGGTGCTTGGCGAGCACCGGGGGATCGGCCACTACACGGTCGGCCAGCGACGGGGGATCGGTCTCGCCGCAGGGAAGCGCCAATATGTGGTGGCGATTGAGCCCGAACGCAACGCCGTCATCGTGGGAGAAGAGGGGGATCTCGGGACAGGGAAGATCCCTGTCGGGGACCTCAACTGGATTGCCGTCGAGCGGTTGGGAGACGCGCTGGAAGTGGAGGTCAAGTACCGGTCTATGATGCCGCCGGTGTCTGCCGGCCTGATCCCGGAGGGAATGGATCGGGCGCGCGTGATCTTTGCCGAGCCGCAACGGGGGATAGCCCCCGGTCAGGCCGCCGTCTTCTATTGGGGAGAACGGGTGCTGGGGGGGGGGACTATTCTTAGATCGTGACCGTGACCGTGGCCCGTGACCCTTGACACACAGGGGGATGGGGGGTAGGTTTTCCGTATCTCCTCACGTTCGGAGGGCCTATGGATCTCCGCAAGATTGAACAAAAACGGACCGAGCTCCTGTTCATTGCCCTGCTCCTCATCGTGATCTTCTCGACCACGGTGATCGTCCTGGCTGTCCTGGAGGGGCGGGGGCAGCTCATCCCGGGTCTGGGCATCCTCTCGATCCTCTTCTGCCTCTACGTGATCCAGAGGGAGCGCCGCCTCAAGCGCGATCGCATGGAACTGGTGGAGGCGATCATCCAAAAGGAGCGGGATCTCCGGTCGGCGCAGGGGAAGGTCGAATCCCTGGGGGGGAAGCTCCAGGAAATCGCCGCGCTCTACCGGGCCATCAGCACCGTGAACGCGAACCGCGTTCCCGAGAAGACCTATGAGGCGATCATCCATGCGGCGCTGGACTTGGTCGACGCGAAAAACGGCTCTGTCATGCTGATCGACAGGAAACGCGGGGTGTTAGAGATTGCCGCGGCGGTCGGCCTTACGGAAGAGGTCATCCAGAGCGCAGCCCAGCCGCTTGGCGAGGGGGTGGCGGGGTGGGTGGCGGCGCAGGGCGAACCGCTCCTCCTCGCGGGCAGGGTGCAGGATGAGCGGTTCCGGCGCTTTGTGGTGCGCGACGACAAGATCCCCTCGGCGATGTGCGTCCCCCTGCAAGCTGCGGGCGAGACGATCGGCGTCCTCAACGTGAGCGTGGGCGCCGAGGAGATCGGGCGGCACTTCACCGAGCAGGACCTCCGGCTGATCTCCATTTTCTCCAACCATGCGTCGATGGCCATCGAGAACGCCCGCTTGAAGGCGGCGGTCCGCGCCCTCGCCTGATCAGCCACCACTCCCTTCCAGCTCGGTTTTGATTGCTTCCATCCAGTCCTTGAGGTATTCCTCCGCCTGCTTTTTGACCGCCTCCGACATCTCCGTGACCTCGAAATGCGGGAATCCGGGGAGCTCCATGAGGAGGACCGTGCGGAGGAGGCGCCGCCACCAAGCCCTGTCGTGGGTCTCCTCCGTGACGGGCAGAAACTCTTCCTCGTGCGTGAGACGGCTTCCACCTGGGATGGCTTCCACACAGAGCGTGACCCGGAGCTCCCGGCCGGGGGTGATGGAACGGGCGACGATCCGCCGGTTCTCCTCGCACTCGATCCATTCACTGTCGTAGGTGATCCACCGGTCCCCGCTCCGGAGCCGGATGCGGAACCGGCTTCCCTTGCCGAAGGGGCCTTCGGTCAGCGGCCGGATGCTCAACGATTGCGCGTGCGGGTTCAACCGGGCCCGCCGCTCGACATCCTTCAGGAGCGCGAACACCTCTTCGGGCGGGGCATGGATGTCGACGCTCTGGGCAATCTTCATTGGGGTGAGGAAGGCGGGGCGATTTCGTCTGCAGGCTGTTTGAGCCGGCGAAGGGCCTCCTCGACGATCTCGATGATGTCCAGCTTGAGGAGGATCACCTCCCGGGGGAGCGGTTGGGCCGCGAAGGAGAAAGTTCCCTCTTCCCAGGGCAGGAGGCTGAAGAGGATCTCCTTGACTTGGTCTTTGAGCGCGAGGAACAGCTCATGGGGGGCCAGGTAGCCCAGCTCGACCAATACGGCTCCGTGTTTCTTTCCGGTCCGGCGCAGGATCTCCACGGAGGACTCGTATTGAGCGGGGGTGAGCTTCCCCCTGCGGAGCAGGAGATCCCCCATCCGGTCTTCCGGGAGGTTGGAGGCGGCAAAGACGATCCGCCCCTCCGAGAGATAGACGCTCTTCGCGACGCTGCCGTTGGCGAGGGTCAGGATGCCCGTGGCCTTCCGGAGCTCCAGGCGCTCCAGGAGCGTGGGGAGTGTTTCCTCCTCGATCCGGCCCGCTATCTCTTGCTGCCTCGGGTTCATTGTTCCTCGTTCAAGCGGCATTATACCCGAAGGGGAATCTTGGGATCAAACGAGGAGAGAATTTTCTTGACGAAACGAAGAGACATTGTAAAATGCAAAGTGCAAAATGGGGAGAACACGATGACCAAACGGATCAATTTTCTGGTGAAAGTGCAGGACGCCAAGCTCACCGAGGTGAAGAAGGCGCTGGAGAAGGCGAACATCAAGGTCACGAGCATCATCGCGGTCTACACGGAAGAGGACAAGGCGCCGGAGGCGCCGGCCGCTCCGGCCGAGCCGACCAAGGAAGAAACGTAACGGGTAGAGGTTTGAGGCTTGAGGCTTGAGGTTTGAGGCTTGAGGCAAGAACCTCCTGCCTTCTGCCTCCAACCTCCAACCTCTAACCTCTAACGCTTTTTCCCTTGCCTCCAATCTCTCCCAACGGCCATTCAACCCATCCACCTATCAACCGATCCATCTATCCACCCATCCACCCATCCACTTACCCCTCATCCCTCCATCGCAGATCGGGCTGCCTTGCGGCGCGGACCTCGTCGAGGCGGCGCACCGGCATCGTGTGGGGCGCCTGCCTGATGAGATCGGGGTCCCTCTCGGCCTCCACGGCCACGGCGAGGAGCGCGTCGGCAAAGGCGTCGAGCGTCTCCTTCGATTCGGTCTCCGGCGGCTCAATCATCAGCGCCTCCGGGACGATCAGCGGGAAATAGACCGTGGGGGGGTGCACGCCGTAATCCAGGAGGCGCTTGGCGATGTCCCAGGCGCCGACCCCCTTCTCCTTGAACCGGCGGGCCGAGAGGACAAACTCGTGCTGGCAGATCCGGTCGAAGGGGACCTCGAACGTGCCGGCCAGGCGGGCCTTCAGGTAGTTCGCGTTCAAGATCGCGTGCTCGGCCGCCCGCCGGAGCCCCTCGGGGCCTAGCGTCCGGATGTAGGCGTAGGCCCTCACGAGGACCAGGGCGTTGCCGTGGAAGCCGTGCATCCGTCCGATGGTGAGAGGGCGGTCTTCCGAGAGCACGTACCGGTCTCCGACGCGATCGATCATGGGGACGGGGAGGAAGGGGACCAGGGCTTCCGTCACCCCCACGGGGCCTGAGCCGGGGCCGCCCCCGCCGTGGGGGGTGGAGAAGGTCTTGTGCAGGTTGAAGTGCACCACGTCGAACCCCATGTCCCCCGGCCGCGCGAGCCCCAGGAGCGCGTTCAGATTCGCCCCGTCGAGATAGACCAGCCCGCCGGCTGCGTGCACGAGGTCCGCGATCGTCGCGATCTCGTCTTCGAACAACCCCAGCGTGTTGGGGTTCGTGATCATGATGACCGCGGTGCGATCCGACAGGAGCGTCTTGAGGTGATCGGTGTCGATCCGCCCGCCGGCGTTCGATCGGACGACGGCGACGTCGAAGCCAGCCAGTCGGGCGCTGGCGGGGTTGGTCCCGTGGGCCGAATCGGGAATGATGACGGTATCCCGTTTCTCTCCACGCTTGGAGAGGTAAGC
>JACRHK010000078.1 GCA_016217625.1 Nitrospirota bacterium | reverse complement strand
GATGATCTTCTCATGCCACCGGGCAACAGGCTGGGAGCTTTATCCGGAGATCGCAAGGGACAACATAGCATCAGAATCAACGACAAATTCAGGATTTGCTTCCATTGGACTAAAACAGGGCCTTCCGCCTTAGAGATCACCGATTATCACTAACAGGGTGCTGAAAAAGTCTCGTCACGTGTCATTCTGAGAAGGTCGGATCGACCGACGAAGAATCTCGTAACCTGCGGTATTTTCTAGGAGCGAGATCCTTCGCGGAGTTTACCCTGAGCATAAAGGAGAGATTCTTCGCTCCGCTCAGAATGACAAGCGAAGGGCTCAGGATGACAGTCTTAGTGCGTTTTTCAGCACCCTGCTAAAGGAGAAAACGACATGGTCAGGATACCAACTCACAGGATACCGACACACCCTGGGGAGATGCTTCTAGAGGAATTCCTCAAGCCCATGGGATTATCACAACAGGACTTGGCCACGGGCATCAAAGTTCCCTATCAGCGGGTCAACGAACTCATCAACAAGCGCCGCGGGGTTACTCCCGGCACAGCTCTGCGTCTCGCCCGTTTTTTCGGTAATTCACCAGCCTTCTGGCTCAACCTTCAACTTCGATATGATCTTTATCAGGCGCAGGCTGACGAAGATACTATTCTCAGACAAATTCATCCGTTCAAGGTAGCAGTATGATTGGATTCTATTACGGGGAGCACAATTGTTGCTCATGCCTTCAGGATTGGAAGTCCCTCTCCCTAACAGGGAGAGGGACCGGGTGAGGGTTCTCGCCGCCGATTTGAACTCCTCACCCCCCGCCCTCTCCTCGTTGAGGAGAGGGAGTAGAGGCATAGGATACCTGTGAAACAATTTTGCTCTGAGTAATAAGTGACATCACGCTGGTTCTCGTGAGGGCTGGGAGAGCGCCTGCCGACCCGGCTTTAACCCCGCCGAACATCGGCCCTGGAGGCCGGCCACGACCCCCGCAGACGGTTGACTGTCCCCCCTTCCTCCGCTATACTCCTTATGAGACACTGGTCACCACACACGCATGACGAATGAACCATTAGCCCTGAGCATCCCGTCGCTCGGGAACGAGCCATACCAGCCGTCGGAGGAGAAGGAGCAGATCCTCCTGACCCGGAGGATCCGCGAGGGGCTTGTCCGCAACGGGCTGTTCTCCGCCCCCGATAGGATCGGGACAGGCGAGGCGCACAGAGGGAATCGCTTCCGCCTCTCACCGGAGCCGTTCGGGATTCCCCCGGAACTCTTTCATTTCCTCGAACGGCTCGGCGATCACCTCCTCCGTTTTTACCAAGCCCTCAACCGGTTGTACGACCACGCCCACCGGGAAGCATCGCTCGCCTGGGTGGCCGACTATCTCGACCAGGGGAAACCATCCCCGCTCGTCGCCTACGGCCGGATGAAGCGCTTCAAAGCCCAGGTCCCGCTGATCCTCCGGCCCGACCTCATCCCCACGAATGACGGGATGGTGGCGACGGAGTTGGATGCGGTTCCCGGCGGGTTCGGCCTCACGGCTTACCTCTCGCGCTCCTATGCCGAGGCGGGGTTCTCCATCGCCGGCGGATCGGACGGCATCCTCAAGCAACTGGAAGCGGCGTTCTGCGAGTTGGTCGGCCGCCCGGCGCCGACGGTGGCCATCGTCGTGTCCGAAGAATCGACCGATTACCGCCCCGAGATGCGCTGGTTGACCGCCGCCCTCCGCGAACGGGGGCAGCAGGCCGCGTTGACAGCCCCCGAGGATCTCCGCTTCACGGAGGAGGACCTTTACGTGGAGCAGGAGGGATCTTCGCTCCGGATCGACATCCTCTATCGCTTCTTCGAGCTGTTCGACCTCCCCAACATCCCCAAGGCCGAGCTGATCCTCTACGCCGCCAGGAAAGGGACCGTCCATCTGACGTCTCCCGTCAAGCCGCATCTCGAGGAGAAATTGGCGTTCGCCCTCTTCCACCATCCCGCCCTCTCCCCGTTCTGGCGAGACGCGCTGGGCGAGGAGACGTGCGAGCTGCTTCGCCGTCTCTTCCCGCCCACCTGGATTCTCGACCCGCGCGGGGTCCCTCCCCATGCCGTCATCCCGGGGCTCCGGCATCGAGGCCTCCCCGTCCGCGACTGGCACGCCCTCGCCCAAGCCACGCAGAAAGAGCGGCGGTATGTGATCAAACCCTCCGGTTTTTCCCCGTACGCCTGGGGAGGGCGGGGGGTGGTCGTGGGACACGATGTGTCGGCCGTCCGATGGGCTGAAGCAATCCGTCAGGCGCTGGATCGCTTCTCTCACACGCCCCACATCCTTCAGCCTTTTTACACCGGGCGCCATTTCACGGTCCGCTATGAAGAAGACGGCGCGATCCGCCGGATGGAAGGGAGGGCCCGTCTCTCTCCGTATTACTTCGTCGTGGGGGGAGAAGCCCGCCTCGGCGGCATCCTCGCCACGGTCTGTCCCCTGGAAAAAAAGCTCCTCCACGGGATGCCGGAAGCGGTCATGGCGCCCTGTACCGTGTCGGAATCGACCCGTACCGAGAGGGCCGCATGATTGTCCTCTACCAGTTGGAAACCTGCCCCTATTGCGTGATGGTGCGCGAGAAATTGGACGCTTTAGATCTCCCGTACCGCACGGTGGAAGTGCCTCCCCTCCATGCCTTCTGCACGGAAGTCATCGCCCTCTCCGGCCAGTCTTATGTTCCTGTCATACAGGACGG
>JACRHK010000077.1 GCA_016217625.1 Nitrospirota bacterium | reverse complement strand
GAAAGCCCCTCCGCTTGGGCGACACGGATCGTCTCAAGGACAGCCCGAAAAGTATAGTGCCGGGGTTCGTAGTAGGCGGCGTACCGCGCGGGGTCAGTGGCGTTGAGGCTCACGCGGACGGCGTCCAGCCCGGCGCGGGCCAGGCGCACGACAGCCCGGGGAAGGCTCCCATTCGTGTTCAGGTTGATCGTCCCCCGATCCGTGCGGCTTCTCAGTCGGCGGATGACGGCTTCCAGGAGATCAGCCTGTAGCAGCGGCTCCCCTTCGCACCCCTGGCCGAAGCTCACGATCCCTTCTTCCACCTGTTCAAGATGAGGCAGCGCGACCTGCACAACCTCTTCCACAGTGGGGGAGAAGGCCAGTCTGCCGTGGGAGGGGAGGGTGAGGCAGGCCGGCTGGGCCGAGAGGCACCCGGCACACTGGGCGTTGCAGGAGGGGGCGGTGGGCAGCGGGCATTCCCAGCGCCGCAGGAAGAAGTTCTTGGCGGCGAAGCAATGATACACCGTGGCGCAGCGGACGAGCTGCCGGATGAGTCGGTTGTCGGGATGTCCCGCGACACGCTCCCGGACGCGGGGTAGCAGATCCGCGTCGTTGTATAAGAGGGGGTTGTGGATGTCACGGACATCCGTCCGGACGGCGGCAGCATATAAACCGTGACCGTGACCGTTCCCCGTGCCCTCACGCCAGCCGATGGCGGTGTAGGCCCAGAGGGGAAGGGGACGGCTTCTGTGGGATGGCCGGGCCGCGGGCAAATGTGTGCGGGTGTAGCCGGCGGGGAGGAAAACGGCCACGGCCCGGAGCCGCCTCCGCTGTCTGTTTACCATGAAGGCGTTAGCCGTTCGGAACCCTTTTCCCGTTTCCCACACCACGGGACGCCGGCCAGGGAGCGCAAAGAGCGTGCTCCCTTCGGGGAGCGGGATCCAGTCCTCATCGGGAAGGCGGAGATCCTCCTGTCCCGCTCGGACCGCCGCCTCCAACGGGTGATCGAAGATCCGCCCCTCCTTGTCTGCCACCAGGGCCCGCATGGTTACTTTTTCCGAAGGAGGACGGGGATCGCTTCACCGTACTTCGGCTCGACGTGGACGATGACGTCGACCACGTCGGGGATCTCCTTCCGGATCCGTTCTTCGACCAGGTGGGCGAGGTGATGGGCTTCCTCGAGGGTGATCCAGGGGTCGGCCAGGACGTGCAGATCGAGATAGATGGCGTCCTCACGCCCCCGGGTGCGGACTTCATGGCACTCCCGCACCCCCTCGACGCTCAGGACAATCCGGGCCACGGCCTCCACGTCCAGGCGGGAGGCGTCGCAGAGGACGTCAGAGGCATGCCGCAGGATATGCCATCCCATCCAGGCGATCATCCCGGCGATCACCACGGCGGCCCCCAAGTCCAGGTAGGCGTATCCCCGCTGGGCGGCGTACAGGCTGAGGACGACGAGGAGGGAGTTGAAGAGATCGCTCTTGGTGTGAAGGGAGTCGGCCAGGAGGAAATCGCTTTTAAGCTCCCGCCCCTTGCGGCTCTCGTAGCGGGTGACGAGCAAGTTCACCAGGAAGGTGATCCCCATGATGGTGTAGCTCAGGGGGGTGACGATCGGGCCTGACGGCTCCCAGAGGCGGTCGACGGTGCGCGAGAGGATCGCAAAACAGGTGAAGAGCAGAAACGCGGAGATCCCCACGGCGGCCAGCGTTTCAAACTTTTTGTGGCCGTAGGGATGCTCGGCATCGGGGGGTTGGTGCGCGATCCAGAGCCCCACCAGGCCGACCACGTTCGAGGCCCCATCCGTGAGGGAGTGGAACCCGTCGGCCAGCATGCTCATCGAGTCCGTCCACCAGCCGTAAGCCACTTTGACCAGGGCGACCAGGAGGTTCAGGGCCAGCGTGATCCAGAGGACCTGTCTCACTGCGCGAGCCGTGGAGGACATGGAGGCATTATAGCCCTGTGGCGGGCAAAAGAAAACCCCAACCCGCCGGCAGCGGACTGGGGTTTTCGATGGGAAGCTGAATCGAGTGCTACAGCTTCATCACATTCACGGCCTGTGGTCCCTTGGGGCCGCTGGAGACGTCAAAGGTGACTTCCTGTCCTTCGCTCAGGGTCTTGAACCCATCACCCTGAATGGCGGAGAAGTGGACGAAGATGTCTCCGCCGCCCTCCTGCTCGATGAACCCGTAACCCTTTTTTTCGTTGAACCATTTAACGTGACCTTTAGCCAACCTTCCAACCTCCTTTCACTTTCTGGTGCCTGCCTTGACCCCAGGGGAGGGAGTCCCTCCCCCTAACACAAAAAAACCGCAACGGCTTGTCGCAGCCTCTGCGGTACTATGGGTCCATGGCTCCGTGTGCCCTGTTCTTGTTGCTAGCCGATGACGGCCAGTCGTGAAACGGCTGACTGACAACTCTTGCTGAAAACGCCATTATTGATAGCATGACTGATCGGGATTGTCAAGCTTTTTCTGAGCGGGAATGATCTGCGGGGGGAGCCGGGAGCGCATCAAGCGCGTGGTGGAGCGATTCGAGGGACACCGCTCTCAGTAGAATGCGTTTCTCCCTGGAGGCGGCTCCGGAGCGGATCTCGATCTGGCCTGGACGGCACCCCAACCACTCCGACAGGAGCCGGAGGCACTGGGTGTTGGCCTTTCCCTCCACGGGCGGCGCGGTGAGCCGGACCCGAAGGGAACCCCCATGCACACCCACGACGGCGCATCGGGAGGCCCGGGGGATGACACGGACCCGCAGGATCACCCCGTCGTCGCAAGTCTCCCACGCTTTCAAAGCGGGCATCTCACCCCTTGGGGATCTCCCGGTGTGGGACCATGCGGAGGTCCGTCTTGGCGCGCTCCTGAGCCTCCTCCTGATCGTCCAGCTCCAGGAGCCGCAGGTGCATCTCGATCAGGCCGCGGAGCTTCTCCATGAAGATCCGCTTCTCCCGCTTGAGCGAGACGATCTCCTCGGAGACCTGGGCCAGGCGCCGGTGGGCTTCCCCCATGGCCGCCTCGGCGCGATCCTCCGCCTCCCGGATGATGAGCTCGGCCTCTTTTTTCGCGTTGTTCTTCATCTCCTCGATGACCAGTTGGGTCGTCAGGAGCGTGTTCTTGAGCGTGGTTTCCGCTTCGCGGAGCCGCTGCAGATCCATCTCCTTGTGGTGGAGATCTTCTTTCAGCGCCATCTGTTCGCGGATGAGCGCTTCGACCTCCTCGGCGACCTCGGCGAGAAACGCGTCCACCTCCCGGATGTCAAACCCCCGGAAGCGGAGGTGGAACTGCTTCTGTTGGATATCCATCGGCGCGATCTTCACGGTCGTACCCCCTTCCTTGTCGGCTTACTGCCACCGGAACGCGAGTTGCATCAGCGTCCGGACGAGGAAAACCTGAAAAAAATACAGGACCAGCATCAAGACAGCCGGAGACAGGTCGATGCCGATTCCCGCAAACGGCAGCCAGCGGCGGATCGGCCGCAGAACCGGCTCCGTGATCCCCACGAGGAAGCGGACGAGGGGGTTGTAGGGGTCGGCGTTCACCCAGGAGATGAGGACGCGGGCGAAGAGGATGATGATGTACCCCCAGATGAGGGCATCGACGACTATCGCTAATGCGTAGAGGAAATTTCCCGCGATCAACATGCCGCTCCACTCCTCAGATTTGCAATTTCAAATTTCCAATCTCCAATTGCCCATTACGGGTTTTCCTTCCCCAACTCCCTTGATCTGAGGGTGGCTGCCTCCACGGCGTTCATCAGCGTTGCGCGCAGCTTTCCCTCTTCAAGGCGGTGCAGGCCGGCGATGGTGGTGCCGGCAGGCGAGGCGACCTGGTCTTTGAGCTGCCCCGGGTGTTTCCCGGTTTCCAGCACCATCCGGGCGGACCCCAGGACCGTTTGGGCCGCCAGCGTGGTGGCGACGTGGCGGGGGAGGCCCATCTTGACGCCGGCATCGGCCAGGGCCTCCAGGATCAAGAAGACATAGGCCGGGCCGCTGCCCGAAAGCCCCGTGACGGCGTCGAGGTGCTGCTCCTCCAGCACGAGGGCTCTGCCCACGGCGGAGAAGATCTGCAGGGCGAGGTCCAGGTCCGCCGGGGTGGCCCCTGACGCGCCGGCCAGGGCGGAAGCCCCTTCCAGGACGAGCGCGGGGGTGTTGGGCATCACGCGGATGACCCGGTCGCTTCCCAGCCCCTTCGTGATCGTCCGAAGGGGGATGCCGGCCGCGATGGAGATGCACAGCTTGGCCGGCTTCGCCTCGGGACGGATCTCTTCCAGGACGGCGGGCATGACCTGCGGCTTGACCGCCAGGAGGATCACGTCGCTCGCGCGGACCAGCTCCCGGTTGTCCGTCGTCGTCCGCACGCCGTAGGTTTGCTCCATGAGCATCCGGCGTTCGGCGGAGGGGTCCGCCGCACGGATCTGACTGGGGAGACAGAGGTTGGACTTGAGGATCCCCTTGATGAGGGCTTCCCCCATGTTCCCCGCGCCGAGGAAGCCGATCTGTTGGGTCAGTGGGCTCATGGTTGATGAAGTCAATGAGTCAATAAGTTAATGAGTCAATGAGTCAAGAAGTCAATGGGTCGATTGTTTAACCTAGCCATCCAACAATCCAGCTATCCGCCCCTCTCCCCGAATATCGCCGTCCCGATCCGGACGATCGACGCTCCCTCCTCGATAGCGACGACGAAGTCGTGCGACATCCCCATGGAGAGCGCCATCGGCCGGCCCACCGCGGAGGCCGCCTCCTCGCCCAGGGCGCGCAGGGCCTTGAAGAATGGCCGGGCCCCTTCGGGGTCTTCGGTGTAGGGAGGGATGCACATGAACCCTTCCACCGACAGGTGCTCGTATCCTTCCAGCTCGTGGAGCAGCGGGAGGGCTGCCTCCCAGGAGAGGCCCGTCTTGGCGGCTTCCCCGCCGAGATTGACCTCCAGGAGGACGCGCTGGCGCTTCCCCCGCATGCCGGCCTGGCGGTCGATCTCCTGCGCCAGGGGAAGGCCGTCCACGGAGTGGATGAGGTCAAAGAGCTCGACGGCGTATTTCGCCTTGTTCCGCTGGAGGTGGCCGACCAGGTGCCATGTGAGGCCGGGAAGAAGCGGGATCTTCCGGCGCGCCTCCTGGACCCGGTTTTCGCCGAAGACCGTGTGGCCGAGGGACGCCGCTTCACGGATCCGCTCGACGGGGACCGTCTTGGTGACGGCGACGAGCGTGACGCTTCCGGGGTCGCGGCCCGCGCGATCGGCGGCCTGGGCAATCCCCTGGCGGACGCGGCGGAGACGGTCATCTAACGTCTCCATCGCCTAGAACTTCCCCCCTCCTTGTTCCTCCCCCCTCGAGGGGGGGAGGGCTGGGGAAGGGGGTGTTTTCAAGCCGTTCGTCAGCATGATGAAGTTCAACATCTGCCCTTTCTTCCCTCTCTCTCCCCGGTAGGAGTGGAAGAGGTCTCTCCGGCAGGACGTGCACAGGGGGAGCACCCCGATGCGGTCGGAGGGGATTCCCGCCTCCTGGAGCTGAAGCCGGTTCGCCTTCTGGAGGTCGAGCCTCGCTTTCTCCCCGTTCAGCGGGAAGACGGCCGTGTCCCAGCGAGTCAACGCCTGCGGCATCTGGTCCAGGACTTCGCGCCCGACTTCGTAGCAGCACGGCCCGATGGCGGGGCCGATGGCGGCCAGGAGGTCGGAGGGACGGGTGCCGAAGTGCGCGGTCATGGCGGCCACCGCCTTCCCGGCGATTCGCCGGACCGTGCCCCGCCAGCCCGCATGCACGGCGCCGACGGCCCGGTGGTGGGGGTCGAACAGCCAGAGGGGAGCGCAGTCGGCCGTGTAGACCCCGATGGCGGTCTCGCTCCGATCGGTGAGCAGCGCGTCAAAGGGCCGGCTCTTCACGGTGGCGAGGTCCGCCTCTTCCCGGATGACGGCGATGCCGTCCCCGTGAACCTGTATCCCCGTGATCACCCGGTCCACGCGGAGCGCCGGGGCGGTGCTCGACGGCAGGAACTCGCGACCTCCGCGGGTCCAAAAGCCATGGAACACCTCTCCCCCGGCCTCGAGGGAGGGCAGGGTGAGGAACCGGGGGTTGCCCGAGGCCATGCACCTGTGATAGCTCATCGCTCTCTCAATTATACCCCCGAGTTTCCGGGGCGGCAATGCGCAAGGGTTTCTTTCATTGCAAACTGCAAAATTCAAAATGCAAACTGCAAAATTTGCATTTTTCAATTTGCATATTGCATGGCGCTCGCGCGTACTATTCCGCCCGCTGCCTGCGCATGAAAGCAGGGGCGTCCCATTCGTCCTCGCCGATCCCCAACTGTTCGTTCGTAAACTCGGCTTTGGCCCCTTTGCCTACCAGGACCGGCCGCTCCGCCCCCCGCATGTAGTCCGCGATCCGGACCGTCTTGCGCTCCGAAGGCGGTTCCTCCCGGAGAGCGGCCTCGCCGTTGAACCCCGTGGCGATGACCGTCACCTTCATCTTGTCCTCGTAGTCGGAGTTGATCACCTGGCCGTAAATGATCTGGGCCTCGGAGTCTGCCACCTCCTGGATGAGGGTGATGGCTTCCGTGATCTCGTGGAGCGACAGGTCGGGGCCGCCGGTGACGTTGATGAGCACCCCGCGGGCGCCCTGGATCGTCCCTTCCTCCAGCAGCGGGCTGGAGATGGCCTGCTCGGCCGCTTCGACGGCCCGGCGGTCGCCTGTCCCCGTGCCGGTCCCCATCACGGCGCGGCCCTTGCCCACCATGATGGTCTTCACGTCGGCGAAGTCGAGGTTGATCCGCCCGGGGATCACGATGAGGTCCGAGATCCCCTGCACCGCCTGGCGTAGGACGTCGTCGGCCACGCGGAAGGCCTCCAGCAAGGGGGTCTTGGGATCCACCACGTCGAGCAGCCGCTGGTTCGGGATGGCGATGATGGTATCGACGTATTTGCGGATCTCCTGGATCCCCTCATCGGCCCGCTTGGCCCGCACCTTCCCCTCCCAGAGGAACGGCTTGGTCACCACGGCCACGGTCAGGGCGCCCGAGTCCCGGGCCACGCTGGCCACAATCGGCGCGGCCCCCGTTCCCGTGCCGCCGCCCAGGCCGGCCGTCACGAAGACCATGTCGGCCCCGGCCAGCGCCTCCTGGATTTTCTCCACGTCCTCCATGGCGGCCTCCCGCCCGATGCGCGGGTCGGCGCCCGCCCCGAGCCCCTTGGTGAGCTTGGAGCCGATCTGGAGCTTGTAGGGGGCCAGCGATGCGCTCAGGGCCTGCGCGTCGGTGTTGACGGCGATGAACTCGACCCCTTCCAGGTGTGACGCGATCATCGTGTTGACGGCGTTGCATCCTCCGCCGCCCACGCCGATGACCTTCAGTTTGGCTGACTGTTCCTGCGCGTCTTCGAATTGAAACATCCTCCACCTCCCTGATCTGGTGATTGGTTAATTGGTGAGTGGTGATTGGTCAAACCACTCACTACTCACTACTCACCGCGCACTACCCTAAAACAGCGCCTCGACCCACTCCTTAACCCGGTGCGTGGCCCGGGAGAAGAAATGGCCGTTGCTGTAGCGCCGAAGCTGGCCGGCTTTGAGCTCCCGCACCCCGTAATGGATGAGCCCAACTCCGGTGGCGTGCATCGGGTTGCCCACGATGTCGACCAATCCGCCGATCCCGAGGGGGACACCGCGCCGGGCGGGCAGGTCCAGGATCCGCTCGGCCGCCTCCACGATGCCCTCCATGAGGGCCGTGCCTCCCGTGACGACCAAGCCCGAGGCGATGAGCTCATCGAACCCGCTCCGCTTGATCTCCCGCTGGACCAGG
>JACRHK010000075.1 GCA_016217625.1 Nitrospirota bacterium | reverse complement strand
CGGGTAGCGTAGCCACCAGGGTCTTCCCCTCGCCCGTTTTCATCTCGTATATCTTCCATTCGTGGAGCGCGATACCGCCGATGAGCTGGACTTCGATGGGGCTCATCCCTAGGGTTCGGCGGGAAGCTTCCCGCACCACGGCAAAGGCCTCGGGAAGGAGATCCTCGAGCGTTTCCCCCTGTTCATAACGTCGGCGGAACTCGTCCGTCTTGCCCCGGAGTTGCGCGTCGGTGAGGGCCGCGGCGGCCGCCTCCAGCGCGTTAATCCGATCCACGATGGGCCGGATTCGCTTGAGCTCCCGTTCGTTTTTTGTCCCGAAGATCTTATTGAGCAGCAGGTTCAGCATGCCTTGTTGGGGGTGATGAGCCTAAATGGTCTAACCCTGCAATTTTTATCAATTTTTACACAACTTCCCGGAAAATGCAATAAAAAACCCCGGAGAGCCGTTCCCCCGGGGGTCTTGATACGAAGTCAGAAGTGAGAAAACACCTCGATCTCCTGGCTAAAGACGGCTTACTAAAAGATGTATTTCATCGGATTCCTCGGCACGTTCTGCACGCGGACTTCATAGTGGAGGTGGGGACCCGTGCTGTTGCCGGAGTTACCTACAGAGGCGATGGCCTGTCCCCTTCGCACCTTCTGCCCGACGGACAGGGGGGTGTGCGAGATATGGCCGTAGGCCGTGCGGAGACCGTATCCGTGATCGATCTCAAGATAGCGACCATACCCCTCGTTGTACCCAACCTCGCTCACCACGCCGTCTGCCGGGGCATAGACTGGCGTCTCCTTGGCGGTCGCGATGTCAATCCCGCTATGAAACTCGATGGCCCCTGAGAAAGGCGAAGTCCGGTATCCGAAATGCGACGTCAACCGACCCCGAACGGGCCAGAGGGACGGGGTGGCCGCCAACTGATACCGCCGGTCCTCGAAGTGCTCGAAGATGCGCTGGAAGCTGACCTCCTGACGGGAGGCTTCCTCCTTGAGTCGGGTGATCCCCCACCGCATCTGGTCCATCATCTCCTGGGAACTTGGAGTGCCGACCTTTGTGATCTCGACCCCCAGCATCGTCGGCCCGCCCCTGGCATCGGTCACTGTAGCCCGTTCCCGGACGCCGAGGTTGGCCGCCCGCTGGAGCCGGTGATCGAACTCCTTGAGGCGCAAGAGCTGTTTTTCCAGATCGAAGAGGTTCACGGCAAAGGCCTGGATCTGCAGGCGCTGAGACCTGGTCTCCTGGCGGAGCGAATCCAGCTCCCAGACCTTCCCCAGCATCTGGAAATAGTTCAAGGCGAGGAAGACCGAGACGACAAGGACGGCGAGCGTGACGGCCAGCGAAGACTTCAAGGCCTGTCGCGTCAACGTGAGGCGGCGGACGCGGCCTTTAGAACCCGGTAGGAAGACGATCGTAAAGAGATCTTCTTGTTTTTT
Source organism: Nitrospirota bacterium (assembly GCA_016217625.1). Lineage (GTDB taxonomy): Bacteria > Nitrospirota > RBG-16-64-22 > JACRHK01 > JACRHK01 > JACRHK01. The sequence continues at coordinate 3,615 of JACRHK010000075.1, read as the reverse complement.
CATCCGTCCCTGACCCGGCAATAAGACAAGCTGTCTTATACCACACGGGACGGAGCAGTGTCAAGCCCTAGCGGTAAGCGCTTGATAATATTGGGGTTGGCATGGAGTCTCCTGCCCCAGGTCAAATGTTCGATGTCAATCGTTCAGGCTTGGGACTTTGGACCTCGGACCTTGGACCTTGGACATTGGACCTTTTACACCCACTCCGGATCGTCGTGCCGCAGGTGATCCAGGACCACGTCGGTCACCAGAGGGTCGAACTGCAAGCCCCGGTTGTCGAGGAACTCTTTGATGATGAGGCTCCGCTCCATCCGGCTCCGGGTAATCCGATTCCGGTTCATGGCGTCGAACGACTCGACGGCGCCCAGAATGCGCGCGGACAAGGGAATCTCCTCCCCTTTCAGGCCGTCGGGATACCCCCGTCCGTCGTACCGTTCATGGTGGTGGCGGATGGCCAGGGCAATCCGGTCGAACCCCTCCACGTGACCCACGATCTGCGCCCCCTCGATGGGATGGCGGCGGATGAGGGAAATCTCGTGACGCGTGAGCCCGCGCGCCTTCGTCCAGATACCGTCGGGCAGCGAGAGCATCCCCAGGTCATGGAGCTGGCCGGCGTAGCGGATCTCTCGGAGGGCATCGTCTGCGCCCCCCCCAAGGTCCCTGGTGATCTGCATCGCATAACGCGTCACCCGCTCGCAATGCCCCTTCATCAGGGGGTCTTTGAGTTCGATCACCGATTCCAGGATGCGCACCATCGAGTCATGGCTCTGCAGGAGGAGTTCCTCATGCTGTTTGATGATCGTGATGTCCGAAAAGGTCGCCACGCCTCCGAGCACCTCCCCCCCTTTCCCCACCAATGGGGTGAGGTTCATCCGGATAGGGAGCCGGCTACCTGCGCCGGTGGTGATCAGGAGGTCCTGGTGCTCCAGCGCTTCGCGCTGTTCCAGGGCGCCATGCAAGACCCCTTCCGCGTCCGGCTCCAGGTGCAGAACCGCGGCGAGCGACTGCCCCATCACGCTGGAGAAGGTGTGGCCTGTGATCCGCTCCGCCGTGCCGTTGAACGTCAGGATCTGGAGTTCCTGATCCATCACGATCAGGCCATGGGGGAGCATATCGTAGATCGTGTGAAGCAGCGATCCCTGCTCCTCAGCCACCTCCTGGGCGACGTCCAGGCGCTGCTGGATCAGAGCGACCTTACGCTTCCATTCCGTTTCCCGATTCAACCCGTTACCGTCCTGTCTCATGTCAAAACCCCCTGGTCCCCCCGAGGGTTAAAGCGCGGTGTGCGTGCCTACGCACCCGCATTGATAATTGATAATTGTAAAATGAAAATTGCAAATTGTAAAATGATAAGTGCTCATTTTACACTTTGCATTTTACACTTTACATTTTGCACTTTGCATTTTGCATTTTGCATTCTGCATTTTGCATTCTGCATTTCATTCTCCTCCCCCCATCTCGCCCAGCCAGCGCAGGTACGGTTCCGACCCCTCCACGACGGACAGGGCCAACACCTCCGGAACCGTGTAACTGTGGAGGGCGCGCACACGGGCCTCCAACGCCGCAAACCTGTCCCGCCGGGTCTTCGCGATGAGGAGCGTCTCCCCCTCCCGGCAGAGCTTCCCCTCCCAGAAATAACACGAGCGGGCGCCGGGCACCACGTTCACGCAAACCGCCAGATGTTCCTCCACCAGCGTCTTGCTGATCCGCTCCGCCTCCTCCCGTGAAGAGGCCGTCATCAGGACAATGATAGCATCAGTCATATATTATACCAGTGATTGGCGTGCTCAGGGGTTTCAAGGTCCAAGAATTCAAGGGAACTTCCTTATCCCAAGTCTCCTGACTTCTGATTCTCGCCTTAAGCCTTGCGTCCCACGCCTCACGAAGCCATGTTTCCCGTAGGGCAGGCCTCCGTGCCTGCCGGGTTTGTCGGTTTGGTAGGAGCCAACTCCTGTTGGCGACCCTTCCCGCGGGCAAACACTCACCGTCGGGAGACGGCTCCTACTCGGCGGCCACAGAGGGCCGCCCTACGGAAACTTCGCAGGCTAAAGCCTGCGGCTACTCTCCTGTCTTCTGACTCCTGACTTCTTTTATTGCGTGCCTTTATAGATCGTCGGGGTGAGGAAAATCAACAATTCGGTCTGATCGAGGTTCTTTCTTTCGTTCTTGAAGAGCCAACCCAGCACGGGAATTTTACCCAGCCCGGGGATTTCTTTGTCGCTCGTTTCTTCCCGTTTTGTGATAATTCCCCCAATCACGACCGTCTCCCCGTCGCGCAGCATGAGGAACGTCGTGGCCTCTTTTTTGATAATGGTGGGAATCCCAAGCACTACTCTGCTGAAATCGGGCTCGTCCTTTTTGGTGTTTATCTTGAGCATGATCTGCTTATCAGAAGTCACTTGTGGCACGACCGTAAGCTCCAGGGCCGCTTTGATGCGTTCTATCCCCGTTGTGCCGGCTCCTGCTGCTCCCCCCGCCCCGACACCCACCACTTGCACCGTCTGGACGGGGATCTCGATCCCGCTGATGATCTTCGCCTCCCGGTTGTTGAGCGTGAGGATCTTCGGGTTGGAGAGGATGCGGGCAACCCCTGTGTCTTCCAGGGCTGACAGGCGGATGTTTAAGACGACGGAGCTCGTGATGCTGCCGAGCGTAAGCCCCAGGACGCCAAAGGCGGGCAGCGTCGTCGGGAGATTCACGACGTAGTTGTCGGCAGACACGCCGGCCCCCGTCGTCCCGGTAGTCCCTATTGCTCCAGTTTTTCCAGGCGTCAATGGAAGTCCCGGTATCGTCGTAATTCCGGTTCCCAGCGGTGTCGTACCGCCCGTAGTCCCGGTACCCGTGGTCCCTCCGGTTCCCGGCGCTTTGGATGGGCCGCCGGAGAGGCTGAGGGTGTTGGGGAAGAGGTAAGGTAGGGCGTTTCCGAAAAAGGGGCTCGCGTTGAAGCTCCCGCCCCACTGGATCCCCAGGTCTTTCACGTAGTTCCGGGTCGTCTCCACAATCCGGGCCTCGATAAGGACCTGGGGCGTCCGGGTATCAAGAGCGCGAACGAGCTTTTCCATGTGCGCGAGATTCTGCGGAAGGTCTTTGACAATCACGGTGTTCGATCCCGGCTCCGCGATCACCTTCCCGCTCTTGCTCTTCAGCTCTTTCAAGACCTTCTCGATCTCTTTGGGATCGAGGTAGTTCAGCGTGAACGTCTTCGTCTGGAGATACTGCTCTTCTTTCTCGACGGGAACCACAACCAGGATGTTCCCTTCCCGGATGAAGGTATAGCCGCGGCTCTTGAGGATCGCATCCAGCGCCTCCGTCAGCGTCACGTTCTGGAAGCTCAGCGTGACCTTCCCGACCACCTCTTCGCCGGCGATGACGTTGAGGCGGCTCTCCTGGCCGAGGACCCGCAGGACGTCGCGGATCTCTGCGTCCCGGAGCTCCATGGAAAACAGCGGTTTCGTCGCGGCCCCCGAGTCCTTGACAGGCTTGTCAAGGGTGTGGGACTCAATGGTCATGGCCTGTTGGGGCACGGGACCGGGAGGGGCCTCAGTGGTCTCCCCGTAAAGGGGCGTGGTCCCACGGGGCTCTACGGCCCCCAGACCGGTCGCCATGATGCAGAGG
>JACRHK010000076.1 GCA_016217625.1 Nitrospirota bacterium | reverse complement strand
GTCGAAGGCCTCCGCCGCCCGGATCCCCTCCCCCGCCTTGGCGCGCACCTTTCCCAGGAGATAGAGCCCGTAGTCCCGGAGGAGCGGCGCGCGGCCGGCATACTGCTCCAACCGATCGGCCGCCGGACTCCACAATTCCTGCTCCCGGTACCACCGCCCCAACACCAGCAAGGCACGCTCGCCCCACACCGAGTCTGCATGCTCCTTCCCGAACCGCTCAAGAAGCGCAAGCGCGGCAGCCCGATCTCCCGCCTCCCAAGCCTGGAGGGCCTGCCGGAACCGCTCCTCGGGATCTGTCTGACCCGTCTGACCGGTCTGACCTGTCCGACTGCTCTCTTGTCCGGCCGAAGCGAGGCGTCCCGGAGCGGAAGACTCCAGCGCGGGGGGATGGAACAGGAGGCTATAGAGGGCCGCAAACAACAGGAGCCACATCGTCTTCACCGAATATAAAAATAGTCCATCGTGTAGATAAAGTTCCCCACAATCGTGTGGTGTTCCAGCTTCCAGCTCTCCGGCAGGGGAAGGAACGGGAAGGCCTCCTTCAGCGCCTTCACGGCGGCTTCATCCAGGATCCGATACCCCGAGGACTTCACTAGCGCCACTTCCTCCAGGTTCCCGTTTTTCCCGATGGTAAAGCGGATGTAGAGGTTGCCCCGCAGGCCGCTGACACGGGCGACGGCGGGATACTCCCAGATCGACTCGATCTTGATCTTGAGCTTTTCGTGGTATGAGAGGTAACGGAACTCCTGCGTATCGAGCGTGACCCATTCCTCGCCGGGACGATCCTTGGTTTCCCGCTTGGCATACCGCTCCAGATCCCCCTCCTGGAGGAACGGCAACCCCTTCCGTTTGGGCGGAGTCGTGGGCGCGGGTGCTTCGCCCCGCTGGGGGGGAACATCTGGGACGGAACGGCCGGGCGCGGCGCGCGCGACCTCTTGCCGGCCGGTCCCCGGCGACGGGCGGGGCAGCCCACCGCGGGGCGCCGCCCGATCCGTGGTGCCGCGTCCGGCGCGGGACAGGAGGGGTTCCTTAAGGCGTTCAAGAGGCGGCAACAGGGCGCGCGGAGCCGGTTCTTCCACCAGTTGCACGGGGATCGGCTCGGGTGGAGGGAGCTTCGGGAGGGTGGGGAACAGGAGGAATAATAGAACGACCCCCAAATGCAGCCCGGCGGAATAGGCGACAAACCGCCCGAGCGTGAGATCCGTAAACCTTCCGTTCTCCCTCATCCCGGACTTCCCTGACTCGGCGCAGCCGGGTCCTCTGTGTTACTCCAACGGCGCCCGCTCGGACGGGGAGAGGATCTCCAACGCCGCCTCCGGCTGGGCGGGCGCTGCCTCGGTCTGCGCTTCGGCAGGATGTTCCTTCTTCTTGCGACGCCGCCGGCGGCGCCTCCGCTTCCGCGCACCCTCGGCGGGAGGCTCGGACGGGGCGGCTCCGGCCACGGCCTCGGAAGGCGCCTGCTCGATCTCCTCCTCTAGGACGGGTCCCCTCGCGGGCGGCTCCTTCTCCGGCACGGCAAGGAGCGGCCGCGCCGGGGCTTGCTTGATGAACTCCAGACGGAACTGGCCGCTCAGGAGCTCCGACTCCCCCACCAGGTGGATGATCACCCCGTGCTCCTGTTCGAGCCGCGCGAGGTCTCCCCGTTTCTGGTTGAGGAGATAGCTCGCCACCTCGGTGGAGAGGGCGCCCTCCACCCGTGCGGCATTCCCTTTCGCCAGACCGGCCTGGATCTTCCGGAGGATGATGAGCGCCAGCGACTCGGTCGAGCGCACGAGGCCGCTTCCTCCGCAGTGGAAACAGGTGACGTAGGCGCCCTCCTTGATCGGCGGGCGGAGCCGCTCGCGGGAGAGTTCCAGGAGGCCGAACTTCGAGATGCGGGACAGATCGATCTTCGCCTTGTCCCCCTTGAGGGCGTTCTTCAGCCGCTTCTCCACCTCCTGATTATGCTTCCGGCTGGCCATATCGATAAAGTCGATGATGAGGAGCCCTCCCAGGTCGCGGAGACGGATCTGGAGGGCAACCATGTCGGCGGCCTCTAGGTTGGTCTTGAAGGCGGTCTCCTCCATCCCCCGCTCTCCCGTCGCCTTGCCCGAGTTGACGTCGATGGCCACCAGCGCCTCGGTCGTATCGATGACGAGGGACCCGCCCGAGGGGAGATGGACCTTCCGCTCGTAGACCGTCTCGATCTGCTCCTCCAGGTTGAACTTGGAGAAGATCGGCCGTTTCTCCTGATAGAGGCGGACCCGATGCTGATAGCGGGGCATCGTCGCCTTAAAGAATTCCAGGACGCTCTTGAAGACCTCCTTGTTGTCCACCAGGATCTCGTCGATGTCGGGCGTAAAGTAGTCGCGGATCGTGCGGATCACCACGTCCTGCTCTTCATAGACGAGCGCCGGAGCCGAGACCTCTTCGCTCCGCTTGCGGATCCCTTCCCACAGGCGCATGAGCGCTTGGAAATCGCGGGACAGCTCTTGCTTCGTCCGGCCCATGCCCGCCGTCCGGACGATCACCCCGAACCCTTCCGGCGGCTTCAGCTCGTCCAGGATCTCCTTGAGCCGCTTCCGCTGCGCCTCATCCTCGATCTTGCGAGACACGCCCCCCCGCTCGGCCCCCGGCATCAGGACCATATACCGGCCCGGGAGGGAGAGGTGCGTGGTGAGGAAGGCCCCCTTGGTGTCCCGCTCCTCCTTCTCGACCTGGACGAGGAGCTCCACCCCCTTGCAGATCACGTCCTGGATCCGATACCGCGCCTTCTTCTCTCCGGTGATCAGGTAGCAATCGGGGCGGATCTCCCCGAAGGGGATGAAGCCGTGGCGGCTGCCCCCGTACTCGACGAAGGCCGCCTGGAGGGACGGCTCCACCCGCACCACGACCCCTTTGTAGATGTTCCCCTTCGCCTTCCCTTTGATCGAGGTCTCAATGGCGAGCTCCTCCAGCACGCCCTCCTTGACGATGGCGACGCGGCATTCCTCGGGGTGGGCCGCATTGATGAGCATGTTCTTGGACATCACGAATCCTTCTCCTGTGTGCATCCGTTGGGCCTCATGGCCGATCGCGCCCATCACGGTGGCCCGTCATCGGTATTCCCGGTCACGGTCACGCCTGCCTGCCGGCAGGCAGGGGACACGATCTTTATACCTATCATACACTACGGCCGGCCGTTTGGAAAGTGCGAAGACCCGTATCATCTTGCGGGGGGAGCGCCGCTCTGGTAGGCTGGACGCATGGCGCAGCAGCGGATCGATCTGTTGACGATGGAGCCGGAGGCGCTGCAGGCCTGGGCGCGCGAGCAAGGGATGCCGCCCTACCGGGCGCGACAGATTCTCCGTTGGGTGTACGATCGGGGGGAGACCTCCTTCGCCCGGATGACCGACCTCCCCCGGGCCGACCACCTCCGGCTGGAGGAGGCGGCCTCTCTCGGGATCCCCGAGGTTCTCCAACGGCAGCGGGCCCGCGACGGGACGGAGAAATACCTCCTGGGGCTCGTGGACGGGGAAGCCATCGAGTGCGTCCTCATCCCCGAGAAGCGGCGGCTGACCCTCTGCCTCTCGACCCAGGCGGGGTGCGCCCGCAACTGCCGTTACTGCTTGACGGCCCGTGGCGGCCTCCGGCGCAACCTCGAACCCCACGAGATCGTCGGCCAACTACTGGCCGTGCGCCGCGGGCTTTCCCCCGGCGCGCGGATTACAAACCTCGTCCTCATGGGGATGGGCGAGCCGCTCGACAACTTCGAGGCCGTCGTCCGGGCGCTCTGGCGGCTCACCCGGCTGGCGGGGTACGCCCCACACCGGATCACCCTCTCCACCGCGGGGGTCATCCCCAAAATCGCCCGCCTCGCCCGGGAGGCGCCTCCCGTCAACCTCGCCGTCTCCCTCTGCGCGACGACGGATGCCGTGCGCAGCAAGCTGATGCCCCTGAACCGCCGTTACCCGATCCGCGATCTTCTCGCCGCCTGCCGCGCCTACCCCCTCCCGCCGCGACGCCGGATCACCTTCGAGTACGTCTTGCTCAGCGGGGTCAACGACACGCCGGAGGACGCCCGCAGGCTGGTGCGCCTCCTGCACGGCCTGCGATGCAAGGTGAATCTCATCCCGTTCAACCCGCTCCCCGGCGCCCCGCCTGTCCCCGGTTTTGATCGGGGACTCGCGCGCCCGTCCCCGGAGGCCGTCGACCGCTTCCGGAGGATCCTCATCGAGCGGGGCCTGGTCGTCTTCATCCGCGAGAGCCGCGGCCGGGAGATCGCCGCCGCCTGCGGACAGCTACATACCTCTCGGACAAAGACGTGACCGTGACGGTGACCCGTGACGGGAAGATCTTCCGGTCACGGTCACGGGCCACGGTCACGTGGTTTTCTGGGAGAGCAGGTCCTGGACGACCTTCAGCAGCTCCGCCGTCTGGATCGGCTTGGTGAGGTAGGCGTTCGCCCCCAGGGTCATCCCCTTTTTCCGATCCTCCTCGGCCCCCTCCGTCGTCACGATCACGATCGGCGTCTGGCGGTACTGGGGGTCGCTGCGCACCAGGCTCAGCAGCTTGAGTCCGTCCATGATCGGCATGTTGATGTCGACCAGCAGCAGGTCGAATCGCTGCCCCGAGAGCTTCCGGAGGGCGTCCACGCCGTCGGAGGCTTCGACAATCTTGGCTCCGCGGATGCGCCTCAGCGCAAACGCGATGAGTTGGCGCATGGTGGGCGAGTCTTCCACGATGAGAAACGTCGGACCGTTCGTCGTCATCACGCTCTCTCCTCCGGCTGCTGTTTGAGCAAGTCCAAGAACCCCTGGATGGTCATGAGTTTCCGCTCCGACTGGCCGTACAGGCGCGAGGCGAAGATCGCCGTGGCGGCATGGCCGGCCAGCATCGAAAAGATCTCCTCGTCCACGTTCGTGAAGCGCTGTTTCTGCTCGAACAACGTATAAACAGCGATGACCCCGATCACGTGCTCCTTGATCTTCAGCGGGATGCAGACGAGCGGCTGCTGGGGGTCAAGGGTCCGCACCCCCTGGGGCTCCGGAGCATAGCAGCTCTCGCCCGATCGGGCGACATCCCCGAGAATCCCCTCTCCGACGCGGACGGTGGGGAGATCGCCCGCCTCGACCCCCTCCGTCGCCACCGGGGCCAGATCATTCGTCTTCTCATCCAGGAGGTAGATGGCAAAGCGCTCCGCCCCGACGAGGTTGATGATAATCTCCAACACCGTCCGAAGCACCTCATTGATGTCCAGCGTCGAGTGGAGCTGGTAGCTGGCCACATAGAGGTTGGCCAGCTTATTGTTCTCCTCCTCGACCTCCAGGTAGCGGCTGGCGAACAGCTTGTTCTCCTCCTCGACCTCGCGGTGCCGCTGGAGCAGCCGCTCCTTCTCCTCCTCGAGGAGGCCGACCCGCTCCCGGAGGGTCTGGATCTGGAGGTCCTCCTCCTGCCTGCCTGCCCGCTGCTCTTCGTCGAGCTGGACCAACCGGTAGCGGAGCCGCTCGTTCTCTTTCAGGAGTTCCTGCGTAAACTCCTCCCCTTTCCGGAAGATATGCAGAAACTCCTCGGCCTTTCTGGCCAACGGACTCATCTCACGCTCATTGCTCACAGCACCCTCCTTACTTCTTGCTCCCTACTTCCTGCTCCCTACTCCTCCATGGGTCCTTCCCGGCGTCTCGCGCTCCGTGGAGGGAATCCATCCCGCAACCTCCTCTACGATCTTCGACAATGGAAGCACCCGGTCCACCACCCCCGCCCGGATGGCCTCCGCAGGCATCCCGAAGATCACGGCGCTCTCTTCCGACTCCGCCCAGGTCTCCCCTCCGGCAGCCTTCACGGCCCGCAACCCCTCCGTGCCGTCGTTCCCCATCCCCGTCAGCAGGACGCCCAGCGTACGGGATCCGCAAGTTGTCGCAGCCGACCGCAGCATCACATCCGCAGAGGGAACATAGCGGTCGCGCCCCTCGCGCGGGATGAGGGTCGTCCGGACCTCCTTCCCCTGCCGCTTTAGGCCAAGGTGGAATCCCCCCGGCGCGATGAGCACCCTGCCCGTTTGGATCAGTTCTCCCTCCGCCGCCTCGCGCACCTCCACACGGGCCCCCTTGTTCAACCGCTCCGCGAAGTGACGGGTAAACCCTGAGGGCATATGCTGGGTGACCAGGACCGCGGCAGGGTACGATGCCGGGAGGTGTTGGAGAACGGCCTGGATGGCGGGCGGCCCCCCCGTGGAAGCCCCGATGGCGACCACGGCCGGGTGCTTCATCCTTGTGCGGGACACGTGCACGCCCACCTCCGCAACCTCTCGGGGAGGGTGCAGGGCCGCGGACTCCGATAGCCGCAGACTGGCTTGCAGCTTCCGGATCTCGAGGCCGGCCACGGAGGAGACCTTCTCCACCAGATCCTCCTGGATCGTGAGAAGCTGGGCCGAAGCGCCCGCGATCGGTTTGGCCACGAAGTCCACCGCTCCCAGCTCCAGGGCCCGGAGGACGCTCCGGTCGTCGGAGCGGGCGCTCACCACCAGCACGGGCATCGGGTGGGTGGCCATGACCCAGCGGAGGAAGGTGAACCCGTCCATCCTCGGCATCTCCAGATCGAGCGTGATGAGGTCCGGACGGAGGCGGAGCGTCTGCGCCATGGCCTCCTCCCCGTCACGCGCCGCGCCGACGACCCGGATTTCCGGGTGGGATTCCAGCATCCGCCGGATCGCCTGGCGGTTGTACGCGGACTCATCGACAACTAATACGCGGATGGGCATGGTCAATAGCTCCGCGCCTGACTCTGGACATGGGACATTGGACCTTGGACCCCCTGTCGGAACGGTTTTTGGTAGACCATGTCATGCTTGAGGTGCCGGAGCGTAAAATCGGTGGAGAGGTTGATCAACGACTCCGAATGGCCCAACAGGAGGTATCCCTCCTCAGCCAGCTTCTGATAGAAGCTGGCCACCACCTGCCGCTTCGCCTGCCGGTCGAAATAGATACTCACGTTCCGGCAGAAAATCACGTCCATCCGGGGGACCAGACTTATGCGGGCAGGGTCCAACAGGTTCACGTGGTTGAAGCTCACCCAGCGGCGGACCCGGTCTTGAATCCGGAAGCTCCCGTCCCCCTCGTCCTCGAAATACTCCTTGAGGTACCGAGGCTCCGTCGCGCGGAAGGCGCTGCGTTTATACACCCCCCGGCGCGCTGCCTGCAGCACCCGCTGGTTGATGTCGCTTCCCAGGATTTCCACGTCCCATTCCTCCCACGGCCCCGCCTCCAGCAGCAGGATCGCGAGGGTGTAAGGCTCTTCCCCCGTGGAGCACCCCGCGCTCCAGATCCGGAGCGTCCGGTCCTGCTTTCGACGCTCCCGGAGCTCGGGGACAATCTCCTCGCAGAAGGCGCGCAGCCCCGCCTCTTCCCGGAAGAAATAGGTTTCGTTCGTCGTGAGCAGATCGATGACCGCCGCCAGCTCCTCATCCCGATGCTTGCCGTACTTCAGGAGAAGATAGTAGTCCCGAAATCCCGGCAGCTGATGGAGGCTCAGCCGGCGGGCCAACCGCCGCTCCAGCAGGAAGCGGCCGCTTTCCTCGAAGTAGATACCGCAATAGTCATGGATCAGGTCCCTGAGCAACCGAAAGGTCTCGTCGTTGAGGGGCGGGATCGGCTCAGGCTTCCACATCTTCCCCCTCCCCGGTGAGCGCGCGGAGCGCCGCTTGACGGACAATGGGATCCTCTTCCGCGGTGAGGAGCCGCTCCAGGGCCTCCCGCGCGGCGGGGTTGCCCGCCTTGGCGGACAGCGCCTCCACCGCAGCCTGGCGCACGCTCCAATGCGCGTCTCCCAGGAGTTCCAGGATCCGCGGGTCGGCCCCGCCCGCTAACAGGCTGTAAGCCCGGAGCGCCGCCTTTCGGATCTCCGGATCCCGATGGGCGAGGAAAGCGACGAGCGGCTCGCGTGAGCGGGCGTCTCCGATCCGGCCGACCGCCTCGATGGCGTAGATCGCCAGCGCGCCCTCCTCCCGCTCCAGGATCTGCAGCAGGGTCGGGACCGCTTCCCGCCGCCCCAACCGCCCCAGGCTCCGGGCCGCCGTCGTCTGCACCCAAGAGTCCTGATCCCCCAAGAGGGTGCAGAGGGGATCGACAGCCCGCGCGTCCCGGGTCTCCCCGAGAGCGAGCGCCGCCGTCGCCCGGATCTCGGCGTCTTCATCAGCCAGCGCCTTCAACAGGAGGGGGAAGACCTGCGCGCCGCCGACCTGCCGAAGGGCGAGCGCCGCCGCACGGCGCACCTCGACCGCCTCGTCCTTCAACGCCTGCGTAAGCGGCTCGAGCACCCCCTCTCCGCCCACGCGCCCGAGCAGCAAGGCGCAATTGCGCCTCAGCCGCGGCCGCGGTTCTAGCAGCAGGGGGCCGATCGCGATGGCGGCCCGATGGGATGAGACCAGCCGGCCCAGCGCCTCGACGGCCGCTTCCTGGACATCAACGTAGGGATCGTCCAACAGGGGCAACAGCGCCGGGACGGCCGGCGGGTCGCCGATGCGGCCCAGGGCTTCGGCCGCCTTTTGCCGGACATGACCGTTCTCATCGGAAAGGAGCGGCACCAGCGCCGGGACGGCGCGGGCATCGCGGATCTCCCCGATCGCCTGACAGATCCCCTGCCGGACCTTCTCGCGATCATCCTGCAAGTAGGGAAGGAGCGGGGCCGCCGCTCCGCCCGCCAGCTCCTGCAGGGCCTCCACGGCTGCAGGCCGGATCTCCTCCTCCTGTTCCAGTTGGTCCACTAACAGGGAAACCGCCATGGTGGCCCGCATCCACCCCAGCAGACGGATCGCCGCTCGCCGGACGGGCAAGACGGGATGCTCCAGCTCTCCCAGGAGGGAGCCCACCAGGTGATCGGCCGGATGTCGGCGGAGCTCCTCGCAGATCCGGGCGCGCCCCTCCGGCCGTACGGCGACGACATCGATCCCCTGCAACCCGACGTCCCGGTAGGTCGGCTGGGGATCCAGCAAGGCCTCCACCATGGTGGGGACCGCCTCCGGGGCGCCCAGCGTTCCCAACGCCTCCAGGGCGGCCTCCCGAAGGGTGCGATCTTTCAGCACCCGCATGAGCGGCCTCACCGCCCGTGCATCGCCGAGTCGCCCCAATGCCCCCGCCGCAGGGTATTGCAGCCAGAGGTCTCCCGACTGGAGGACTCGGATCAACGGCTCGACCGCGCGCCCGTCTCCCAGCCGTCCCAATCCCTCCACGGCGGCGGCCGCCACGTTCAGGTCGGGATCCCCGAGCGCCTCGATCAGGGGAGGAACCGCCCGGGGATCCCCAATCTCGCCCAGGATATCGATGAGGAACTTCTTCAGATCCCCCGCCGTCTTCCCCCAGCGCTGCAGGATCGGATCCACCGCCCGCCGACCCATGCGGATGAAGGTCTCAATCGCCGCATTCCGCGCCCCCGCGTGTTCCTCCGCCCCCAACGCGGCAAACATTCCCTCCTGCACCGCTGACGGATCGTAGAGCAGCAGCCCCTCGATGGCCGTCTTCCGCACCCGCCACTCGGAATCGTAGAGTCCCCGGAGGAGGAGTTCCACGACCTCCGGCTCCAGAGGACCGGCGGCTGACTGCTCCACCAGCGCCTCCAGCGCGGCAATCCGGCTCTCCGGATCGGGGTCGGACAGCGTCGCGCGAATTTCTTCCCATACGCTCATCTCAGTCCTCAGCGTTCAGCAATCAGCTTTCAGCCTTCCGCCTCCTCCGTCCCGACCTTGGACTTTGGACATCGGACTTCTGACTTCTGACTTCTGACCCCTGACTTCTCTTCAGGGCCTCTTCGAGCTGAATCCGCTCCTCCGACGTCAACACCTGTTCCAGATCCAAGAGGAGGACGAGCCGATCCCCCTGCCTGGCGACCCCCTGAAGGTAGGACGCTCTCTGCTTCCCGAGTGAAGGGGGCGGTTCCACGCTGCCGGCCGGCACCCGAAGGATGCCTGTCACCGCGTCAACGATGAGTCCCCGGAGCTGCCCCGCTATCCGGCACACGAGAACTCGGCTCCGCTCGCTCCGTCTTCTCTCTCTTGACTCTTGACTCCTGACCGTAGAACGTCCCCCCCCACCACTTTCCTCCCCCCTCGAGGGGGGGAGGGCTAGGGAGGGGGGTGAATTAAAGGACTCCTGACTCCCGACTTCTGACTTCTTCTCACCAGCGAGCCCGAACCGCTTGCGGAGATCCACGAGCGGCAGGGCCTGGTCCCGCAGGTTGACGACTCCCTCGACGAAAGGCGGGGCGTCGGGAAGCGGCGTCACCCCAGAGGGGACCGACAACACTTCCTGGACCCCTTGCAGATCCGTCCCGCAGAGCGCGTCCCCTACAGTAAAGAGCGCAAGCTTACGAAGAGCCCCCTCTTGGGGAGTGCCAGACCGTTGTCCGAAGATGCCGCCCTGCAATGGCATAATTCTGATGAGAGGTGAATGTGTCAATGCGTCAATAAGTCAATGAGTCAATATGGACTTCATGACTTATTGACCTAATGACCTATTGACTTATTGACTATTTCACTTACCTTTCACTACTTCTCTAATACGTAATCCCGAAGAGGACGCGGACCATCTTCCTGATGCCGTCATAGTCCTCGTCCCGCGTCTCCACGAACCCGGTATAGTCTTTCTCGACCGCTTGAAGAACCTTCGCATCCTCAGGCCGTTGGATGTCCAGACCCGCCAAGGCATCCCGGATTTGGCGCGCCAACCCCGGCTCGATGGCGGCGCTCATGCAGATATTGAATTCAGGGATCTCCGGCGACACTTTCAGAATCTTGAGGC
>JACRHK010000074.1 GCA_016217625.1 Nitrospirota bacterium | reverse complement strand
GCGTACCTGTTGCGCAACCCCCAGGACAAGCGGCTGGTGTGGGAGGACATCCAGCAGATCATCCAACGGTTCGGGTTCCGCGGCCCGAAGGCCGCGCGTCGGGGGAGGCGGGGGTGACCAAGGTCTTCTACTTCTCGGCCGCCGAGACGAAGCATCTCCGCTTCCTGGTGGGGGAAACGCGGGAGGTCGAGGATCTCTTCGGGGGACGGCTCCCCCTTCTTCCGGAAGAAGACCTCTTCCGCTCGGAGAAAGGGAGGGTCTACGTCGAGATGCCGGCGAACCTGCTGCCGGCCACGCAGGCCTGCATCGAGGATCTCGCGTCCGCCGTGGAGAAAGGGACGCTGAGGGAAAGCTTCCCGCGCTCGGAGCGGGGCGGCCCGCCTCAGGCGGGCCAGCACGCGGCGGGCGTGGAGATCCCTTCGCAGCGGGGCACCGTGGAAGAGGCGCTCCTCAGCCAGTTGGAATCCCTCCTCACTCGCATCATCCGGCAGGATCGCCGGAGGGGGTTGCTGAATCTGTTCTGGATCGCGTATTCGAAGAAGATCGCACAGATCCTGCTGGAGCAGTCGGCGCGGGGCAGCGCCTCTCCCACGGTCAGGTACCGTCTGGCCCCCCTGGTCGGAGGAATCTTGGCGTCCGCCCAGCAGCGGGCCCTCCGCCAGATCGGGGGAGATGGATGGGAGGCGGCCGCGTTCCAACTGGGCCGCGACTTCACCCCCGCGCTGGTTCAGGCGATCTTCCACGACCAGTTCCCCCTTGCCGAAGTGACCATCCAGCAGGTCAACCTCCAACATCTCATCGAGAACAGCCAGGGACGATACGCCCTGAGCTTCAAAGCGTACCGCGACCTCTATGTGGCGCTGAAGGAGCGAATGGTCAAGGGGATTACGGGAAAGGACCAGGGGCTGTACGCGCAATTCCGGCGCTGGATTCCCTCGCTGGCACCCGAACAGTGCCTGACGGAAGGGGGGTTGATGCGGATCCTCTTCCATCCCCAGCTCCTGGAGTACCTTTTCCGGGATTACTCGGACCTTCCCCGTCAGCTCTCGGCCAGCGCCGTGCTGGTGCAGGAGAAGGAGCGGCACGGCCACTGGGGCAACCTGCTGGAGAAGTTCCTGGCCATTCTCGCGGCGCTGCGGCGTTGCGAGGTCCTCCATCTCCTCCGCAACAAGATCGAGGTCCTGCAAGAGGGCACGCGCCGCGAGGAGGCCCATAGCCGGCTCTTCGCGGAGGGGCGGCTGTACGCCTTCGGGGCCTCCGCCATGGTAGTCAACAACGCGAGGACGGCCACGATCCTCTTCGCCGACCTCCGGGGATTTACCCGGGCTTCGGAGTCAGGCGTCTCCGAGCGGGAGCTGACGGACCAACTCTACGCCGTGTTCGATCCCCTGAACCGCATCGTGGCCGCCCACGGGGGCCGCATCGATAAGTTCATCGGCGACGGCGTCATGGTGACCTTCGGGATCCCCGCCGGCCATCGACAGGATCCCCTGCGGGCCCTCAGGACCGCCCTGCAGATCCAGGAGATGATGGCCGAGCTGCGGTCGAGGAAGGCCACCAACTTTCACATGGGGGTCAGCCTGCATACCGGCAGGGTCTTCGTGGCCCATTTTCTGCCGGACGAGGCGCGCCGGGAGATCACGGTCATCGGCCGCCACGTGAATTTCGCCGGCCGCCTCTCTTCCACCCACGAGTCGGACCCCTCGCTGGAGGAGGAGCGGAAAGAGGAGTTCAACGAGATGATCGAGTCTCTCGCCCAGAGCCTCACCGGGCAGGTGGAGGAGGGGAGGTTCCGCAGTTACCTGGCCTCCCGGTTGCACCGGAAGCGGGTGGTCGCCGGCGTGGCAGTGGATGATCGGGGCCATCTCTCCAACATCGGCATCGCGCTCAGCCTGGACGCGGTGGAGGCGATCCGGGAGGTCCTGGGGGGGGGAGCGCAGGAGGCGGAGCGGGGGCTCTCCTTCTACGATAAGGTCCTCGGCCGATCCATCGAGATCGCTTATGTGGGCGATGCTCTCTTCAAGGGGGTGGAGAAGGCGTTTCCGATCTACGGGGTTTCTTATACGAGAGGTCAGAAGTCAGGAGTCAGAAGTCAGGAGTGAAAAGCAGTGAGGAATGAGTAAATACGTCAATACGTCAATAAGTCAATAAGTCAATGAGCAATGAGCAATGAGCAATGAGCAATGAGAGATGAGCAATCAACAATTAACGATTGATGCTCTCGCAAAAAGTCTTAAATAGTCTTTTCCCGTCATTCCCGTGAAAACGGGAATCCAGTTTTTTCGGGCAGTTGTTTGGGTCCTGGATACCCGCTTTCGCGGGTATGACGACTTTTTACGAGAGCATCAACAATTAACCAATTAACAATGAACAATTAACAATGAAAAGAGACAAGGAGACTCGACGTAACTCCGAACACGGCACGCCGCTCCTCCGCCAGTACCGGGAGATCAAGCGCCGGCACCAGGACGCCATCGTTTTCTTCCGGTTGGGCGACTTCTACGAGATGTTCGAAGAAGACGCCCTCACCGCCTCCCGCGCCCTGGACATCGCCCTGACCACCCGCAACCGCCACTCCGACGACCCCGTCCCCTTCTGCGGCGTCCCCTACCACACGGCAGACCTCTACATCGCCAAGCTGATCCGGCAGGGATTCCGTGTCGCCTTGGTCGAGCAGGTGGAAGACCCCCGCGCGGCCAAGGGGCTCGTCCGCCGCGAGGTGGTCCGGATCATCAGCCCGGGCGCCGTCCTGTAGGAATCCCTCCTGGAGGCGAAGGAGCACCACTTCCTGGCTGCCGTGGCCCTGGAGCGGGAAGGGATCGGCCTGGCGTTCGTCGATCTCTCCACGGGGGAGTTCCTGTTGGATGAAGCCCGGGGGGAGACGGCCTTGCGGGAGGCGAGCGGGGCGATCGGGCGGTTTGAGCCCAAAGAGATCCTGATCTCCGAGGATCGGCGGGACGACCCACGGCTTGCGGCCCTGCGCGCGGCGTGCATCGGGCCGACCCCGCCACCTGTGCATCCCGTCGAGGGGTGGGTCTTCGGCCGGGACGAGGCCTATCAGCGGCTGCTCCGCCAGTTCCACACGCCCTCGCTGGAGGGGTATGGGTGCGAGGGGCTGGATCTGGGGATCCGCGCGGGGGGCGCGGCGCTCCACTATCTCGAGCAGACGCAGAAGGGCGCGCTGGCCCACATCATCCGGGTGCGGCCGGCGGCCCGGGCCGCGTCGCTCGTGCTCGATCAGACCGCGT
The DNA here is from genome assembly GCA_016217625.1 of Nitrospirota bacterium. Taxonomy (GTDB): domain Bacteria; phylum Nitrospirota; class RBG-16-64-22; order JACRHK01; family JACRHK01; genus JACRHK01. The sequence goes on along the minus strand of JACRHK010000074.1, from coordinate 1,958 downwards.
TGCGCACGCTGGAGATCTTCCGCAACCTCGCGGACGGCTCGACGAAAGGGACCCTGTGGGAGGTCCTGGACGAGACGGTCACGGCCATGGGGGGGAGGCGCCTCCGGAGTTGGATTCTCCAGCCGCTCCTCGACCCGGCGCAGATCGCCGAACGGCAGCAGGCGGTGGAGAACCTCCATGAGGAAGGCAGGCTCCGGGCGGCGCTCCGCTCGCACTTCAAAGAGGTGCAGGACCTGGAACGTCTGATGAGCCGGGTCAGCCTGGGCGCGGCGCACCCCAAGGACCTTGCGGCCCTCCGGCAGTCCCTTCAGGCGCTCCCTGCGATGCAGTCCCTGTTGGGTCAGGCGACCGCTCCCCTGCTCAGGCGCATGGCCGATGCATTGGATGACCTGCAGGACCTCCACCGCCTGCTGGAGGCGGTCTTGGTGGATGAGCCTCCCTATCTCCCGCGAGAGGGGGGCGTCATCCGTGAAGGGCACTCCCCCGAGCTGGATTCGTTGCGATCGATCAAGCGGGACGCGCGCCGGTGGATTGTGGATCTCGAAGCCAGGGAGCGGGAGCGGACGGGAATCCCCACACTCCGGGTCGGGTACAACCGGGTCTTCGGCTACTATCTCGAGGCGACCAAGGCGCAGTTGGGGAAGATCCCCGCCGAATACCAGCGCAAACAGACCCTCACGGGCGGCGAGCGGTTCACCACCGCGGAGCTGCGGGAGCTCGAAGAGAAGATCCTCCACGCGGAGGAGCGGATCCAGGAATTGGAAGAGCGCCTCTTCGTCCAGCTCCGTGAGGCGGCCGCGAAGGAGCTTCGCCGGGTGCTGCAGACCGCCGAGGCCGTTGCAGCGCTCGATGCCCTGCAGTCCCTGGCCGAGGCGGCCGCGCGCCGGGGGTATGTCCGCCCCCGGGTGGATTCGGGGGAGGAGATCGCCATCGTGGATGGGCGGCATCCGGTCGTCGAGGCGCGGGAAGCGGGGGAGCCGTTCGTCCCGAACGACACCTCCATGGACGGGAGCGATCGCCGGATCCTGATCATCACCGGACCCAATATGGCGGGCAAGTCCACCTACCTCCGGCAGGTCGCGCTCATCGTCCTGCTGGCGCAGATGGGAAGCTTTGTCCCGGCCCGGGAGGCCCGCATCGGCACGGTCGATCGCATCTTCACCCGCATCGGCGCCACCGACGCCCTCTTTCGGGGGCAGTCGACCTTCATGGTGGAGATGCAGGAGACGGCGAACCTCCTGCACAATGCGACCCCGCGCAGCCTGATCGTCCTGGATGAAGTGGGCCGGGGGACCAGCACGTATGACGGCCTCAGCATCGCGTGGGCCGTGGTCGAGCACCTGGCCGCGCGCACCCGGGCCAGGACCCTCTTCGCCACGCATTACCACGAGCTGACGGCGTTGGCGGAAACGGTCTCCGGCGTGCGGAACTGCGTGGCGCTCGTCCGCGAGTGGAACGAGGAGATCATCTTCCTCAGAAAGATCATAGAGGGGAGCGCCGATCGGAGCTACGGGCTGCACGTCGCGACGCTGGCGGGGGTGCCGTCCGAGGTGGTGGCGAGGGCGAGGGCCATCCTTGAGGATCTGGAGGGGAGCTCCCGCGAGGATCATCCTCAGAGCGGGGATGCCGAGAAGGGTTCGGAACGGCAGCTCGATCTGTTTTACGGGAAGCAGCAGTCTGCGGCCCGGGAGATCCTGGCGCTTCCGCTGGAGCGGATGACGCCGATCGACGCGCTCAACTACCTCGCCGCGCTGCAACGGCGCCTGCGGGAAGATCCCCTGCCAGGTTCCATGCCTCCGACCGATACTTCCGGCTGAGGAGCGCTTCGGTCGTCTCCGCTTCTTCCCGGGTGAGCGTCCCCGGCTCCAGGCGACGGCCCAAGCGGATCTCAAAGCCGCGCCGGACGGCTTCTTTCACTTCCCCATGAGTAAATCGATCGAGGGGAGAGGCTGAGACAG
>JACRHK010000073.1 GCA_016217625.1 Nitrospirota bacterium | reverse complement strand
GGTCATTATGGTCGGCCTCACCAACAAGTTCGAGATTTGGGATAAAGAGCGATGGGCAAGGTCCATGGCTCCGGAGGCTCTGGCCGGGATGCGCGAGGTGTTGGCCACGCTGGAACTGTGAGGCGAAAAAAAACGTTGGAGGGGGAAGGTTGGAGGCGGAAAGAGAATCAAGGTTTTCCCTCTCGCCTCCAACCTCTTACCTCTAACCAGGACGTGCACCTCCACCTCCCCGTCATGGTCGGGGAGGTGTTGGAGGGCCTGGGGGGATCCGCGGGAGAGGGCGCCCTCTTCGTGGATGGGACCGTCGGAACAGGCGGCCATGCCGAGGCGCTGCTCCAGGCGTGGCCGGGCTGCCGGCTGATAGGGATAGACCGGGATCCTGAGGCATTGGCTCTCGCAGCGGAGCGGCTTCGACCGTACGGAGACCGGGCCCGGTTGTTGCGCGGCCACTACGCCGATCTCCCCGCGTTGCTGGAAGGGCGGGACATCGGACCGGTGGACGGTATCCTTTTTGACCTGGGGGTCTCCGAGTTGCAGATCGGAGAGGAACGCCGAGGGTTCAGCTTCATGAAGGAAGGACCGCTGGACATGCGGATGGATCGAGGAACAGCGCAGACCGCCGCCGACCTCGTGAACCGGGCTTCGGAGGCGGAACTCCGCCGCATTCTCCGCGAGTGGGGGGAGGAGCGTTGGGCGCCCGTCATCGCCAGAGCCATCGTGCGGGCGCGCCGCGCGAGCCCCCTGACCACGACCACCCAGCTCGCCGCCCTGGTGGCCCGCGCCATCCCCGCCCGCCACCACCCCCGCCGGATCCATCCCGCCACCAAGACGTTCCAGGCAATCCGGATCGCCGTGAACCGGGAGCTGGAGCGCCTCGAGGAAGCCATCGAGCGCGGAGCGCATCTCCTGAAGCCGGAGGGGAGGCTCTGCGTGATCGCCTATCATTCCCTGGAGGATCGGATTGTGAAGCGGGCGCTTCAACGGCTCGCGCAGGGGTGCATCTGTCCCCCCAGGCTGCCGATCTGCGTGTGTGGCCGCCGTCCTCTCGTCCGGATCGTGCCCCCGAAACCGGTGCGGCCCCGTCCAGAGGAGATCGCGCGCAACCCCCGCGCCCGGAGCGCCAAGCTGCGTATCGCGGAGAGACTGCCTTCCCCGGAGCGGATGGCTGATGGCTGAAAGCCACACCATAAGAACCCACAACGAGCAGACCCTGGCTGAACCCTGGCTCCTGGAGACGCTCAGCGCGGATCGTCAAGGAGGCGTTCGCCGCTGGCTCCCCCTCCTGTTGGGATTGCTGCTGCTGGGAGGCACGCTGCTGCACGTGTGGCAGCGCGTCCAGGTGATCCGCCTCGGATACGCCCTGGAGGAGATCCAGGGCCGCAAACAGGCGCTCCTGCGCGGCAACAAGACGCTGCAGGTGGAGGCGGCCACCCTGAGCACCCTGGACCGGGTGGAGCGGATCGCCCTGCGGGAAGTCGGCCTCCAGCCGCTGGACCGCTCCCGGATCGTGGTCCTCCGACAGGACCCGTCCCCTGTGCGAGGTGGTCGATGGTAGCCGAGCGGATGGATGCGCGTTGTCGGAAGCGCCTTGTGCTGGCCTTCTGTCTCCTGGGCGCCGGGTTTCTCGCCGTGACCGTTCAACTCGTCTTCCTCATGGTGGTCCAGCACCAGGATCTCACCCGCAAGGCCGACCGGCAGCACCAGAAAACCGTCCAGATCGAGCCCCGGCGGGGCACGATCTATGACCGCAACGGCCGTGAGCTGGCGGTAAGCCTGGAAACCGATTCCCTCTATGCGGTCCCCAGCGCCGTCGACGATCCCAAGGCCCTGGCCATCCGCCTTTCTCCCGTGCTCGGTCTCCCGGCAAGAGCGTTGGAACGCAAGCTGGACGGCGATGGGAGCTTCAAATGGCTGGCGCGGAAGATGGACCCTGCCCGCGTCGCCCGTGTGAAGACGCTAGGGCTGGATGCCCAGACCCTCGGGTTCATCCCCGAGAGCCGCCGCTTCTATCCCAGGCGGAATCTGGCCAGCCACGCCCTGGGGTTCGCCGGGATGGATAACCGGGGGCTCGAGGGGATCGAGCTGCAGTACGACACGTACCTGAGCGGCGAGAGCGGATGGATCCTCCTGGAGCGGGACGCCCTGGGAAAGCCGCTCTTCTCCGAGAAGCTCAACTACCGCGCCCCTTCCCCGGGGCACGATCTCGTGTTGACCCTCGACGAGGTCGTCCAGTATCTCACCGAGAAGGAGCTGGACCGGGTCATGGCCGAGACCCAGGCCAGGGACGCGACAGCCATTGTGATGGACCCCCGGACCGGCGCCGTCCTCGCCCTGGCGACGCGCCCCGAGTTCAACCCGAACGCCGCCTCGAAGTACCAGCCCGCCCGGTGGAAGAACCGCCCGGTGACCGACCTGTATGAACCCGGTTCCACATTCAAGGTCTTTTTGGCCGCGGCCGCTCTCGACGCGAAGGTGGTTCGCCCCGGGGACCGCTTTGATTGCAGCGCCGGGCGGATCGAGGTGGGCGGCAAAACGATCCATGACGTCCACCGCCACGGCGTCCTCACGTTCCAGGAAATCTTGATGAAGTC